>JAGGZS010000268.1 GCA_021161885.1 bacterium | reverse complement strand
GATTATAGAATTTTTACTCACAGAAAAAACAGGATATTCTGATATAATATTTATGGATTCAAATCGAAAAAATATTTTGATACATCAAATTGATTGTATGACTGTTATACAATTTTATTTATACCAGCGCCGCTGAAACAATAACAGGCGGGAATTGTAGGTTAAGACTGCGGCTTAGTTAAATATCGTTTTTTTAAGAAAAATAATTTAAACGTAATCATCTATCGCAGTGAACTTGGTATTAATCAGTAATATCATGATTAACACCCTCTGCTGTAAATTCATCTAAATCAATTTTCTATTTCGTAAGAATAAGTTAAAATAGTTTTCTTTAACTTATTGACATCAATCGGTTTAGTTAGATAATCAGAAAAACCGGCGTCCCAACATTTATCTTTATCCATTTTTAAAACCGAGGCTGTTAACGCTATAACCGGAAAATTTTTGCTTATGGTATCCCTGATAATTTTACACGCATCTATCCCGCTCATGACAGGCATTTGCAAATCCATAAGGCACAGGTCATAATGGTTATGCGCTAATTTTTTCAGCGCTTCTTTGCCGTTAAAAACAAAGTCGCCTTCGCAACCGAATTCATCAAATAAAGCCTGTATTAATGTTTGGTTAACAAAATTATCTTCGGCTACAAGCACTTTTATACCCTTACACTCTTTTATTTCTTTTCCTAAAGATTTTGCTGGTTTAAAATCATTTTTGTCTAAATTTTCACAGAGAAAATCAACAAAGCCTTCAAAATCGATTAACCTTTTTTTATCGCGGTTTATTTCAAAAGGCATAAATTGAATTTTCCCAAATCGTTTATCGTTTACAATATTTTCCGATAAAAAATCATACAGCACAATATCGACAAATTCCTTACTGCTTAATGATTTCAACAGGTAATTCAAGATATTTTTTTCAGATAAAAAAACTTTTCCGATAAAAATGTCGATATCAGCGCAAAACTTTTTCAGGACTTTTGCTATCTGCTTATCGCGAACAACTATGATTATCCGTTTACCGCCAAATTTATCTTTTCCTAACCTGTACTTTTTCAAATCTGTGATATAAGGAACATATTCAAATACCGAATTAAAAACAAATTCGCTTCCTTTTCCGTATTTAGAATTTACATATATATCTCCTTTCATTTGTTTTACAAGTTTTTTACAGATAGCCAACCCCAATCCGGTTCCCCCATAGTTACGGCTTGTAGATGTATCGGTTTGAGTAAACGAATCGAAAATCATTTTTAGTTTTTCTTCAGCGATTCCTATTCCCGTATCCCGAAGAGAAAACAACAGATTAACATTTTTGCTGTTTTTTGTTTTTACGCTGACATTAATAGATATAACGCCCTTTTTAGTAAATTTAACGGCATTGTTTAATAAATTTATCAAAATTTGGCGAAGACGTGTAGGATCGCCTTTAAGCACGCAGGGAATATCATTTGCGATTTCCACAAAAGTATTTATGTTTTTTTCTTTAACCTTATCAGATACAACATTAAAAATGTCGTCTATTAAAAAACGCGGATCAAAATCTATTTTTTCCAATTCTATTTTCCCTGATTCAATCTTTGAAAAATCCAAAATATCATTTATTATGTTCATAAGATGTTCACCGCTTGAAATAATATTCATTACAAACTCTTTTTGTTTTTCATCAAGTTTAGATTTTTTAAGCAAATTTGAAAAACCTATAACAGCATTCATTGGAGTTCGTATTTCATGGCTCATATTTGCTAAAAAATCGGATTTAGCTCTTGATGCCTGCAATGCCTTTTGCTGTTCTTTTTCCAGATCATGCATAATAGCGATAAGAGAACGCCTTGATTTCTCAAGCGCGGCCGCTCTGTTTTGCGTCTGTACCGCCAATTCCCGCGATTTTCCGCTTTCCTTTTGAAGCTCAATATTGATTAATTCTATTTCTTTTTTACTTTTTAATGAATCCTCTATCAAGCTCATCATGGCATTTATGCCAACATGGCATTTTTCCCTATGTTCAGCTATAAGTTTATCGCGATCATCAAGAAATTCTAGAAAAATTGTTTTAGAATAATTTAGATTTTTAAATGTTTCATTGATTAAATTTTCAATATACCCCAGTTTATCTTGGTTATAAACCGCCAGCATTTCAACATTTCTGCCGGCACATAAGTTAGCGAGCTGAGCTAAAATAATATCGATTCTTTGATCATCGGAAAGGGTTGTATTTTTATCTTCAGATTTCTTCTTTTCTTTATATGAACAAAATTTTTGCGCCCGCATTATTTTAAACGGATCTTTATCGATTAAGACTAATCCGCAATAACATCTATCTACACATTTATTACCAAAATTTTTATTTATTTTAATAGACCCTCCGCTATAAAAAATATCTTTTACAATTTTATTATATTCAACCTTTTCTCTAAGCTGATTCCATCTCTGCATTTGTGTAAGCATCCATATCCCCTGTTCGATCTGAAATGAAGGGAAAAAATCTATACGATTATGGACATTACAGTTATTTCCCCTGCCGTCTGGAAACTCTCCGGTAAACACTTGCTGTATCGGAGTTACATCCGTTTGATTTAAGTACATCGGCTGAGAGAGCTGCCGGGCTATTGATGCTTTTTGTTCAACAGAGGCCAACCGCAAAGCATTCTGTGCTTCAATTATGCTTGTTTCAATCGCATGGCAGGTATTTGGATAACTTACGCTAAACTCCTTCTTTACCGCTAAGGAACAAGACGTATGCCCGATACAAATATCTTTTGAAAGTAAATAAATAAAGCCAACGCCTTTATAAACAGCTATTTGATTATATGGTTCAGGTGCCATAAAAGCGTCTATCCAGCCTTGTTTCAGATAATAAATCATATTTAACGGAGACAGTTCTATAATTTTTACATCTTTAAGCGGATGAATTCCTTTATTCGCAAGAAAATCGCATAACAGATAAAAACTCATTGAAAATTTATCTGATACCCCAAACACAAATCCTTTCATTTCGGCTGAATTTTGAATTTTTAAATATTTTATGTTCAAAGTCAAAGCTAACCCGTCGACGCTTTGCAAAGCTAATAATTTAAGATCACTATGTTTGCCGCCTATTCCCAGAGAGCACGCTAACAGCATGGGCAACAACATTTGCGCCGCATCGGTTTGTCCGTATACAAGCAGTTCTTTGATAGCGCCGCACCCGTGAACAGAGTTTAAAGTTACATTCAAGCCGTTTTTCGCGAAAAACCCCCGGCTATGTGCATACATAATCGGAGCGGAACATAATGTCGGCATAAAACTTATATCAATATCCCGTTTTTCAATAAGAGAATTTTCAAAAACCTTATATTGATTTTCAACAAACTCGGCATGCGCATCGCAGGCAACGCCTGTTTGAGTCAGTAAGGATAAGTCATCCTTTTCGTTTTTATCATCCAGAATATTTTCGTATATTATATCCCGCCCGTACAATTTGGATATTTTATTTACCTCTTTTTTCAGTTCCACAATCCGTTCTTCTCTTCCAAGCATAAGGCGATTAAAGCGTTCAAGAGTCCTGTTAGATGCTTCCAGTTCCATTTTAATTTTCTGAATTTCACATTCCTTATTTTTTTTATCGGTTATATCCTGTGCAATCGCTAAAAAACCTGATATATTCCCTTTTTTATTTTTTATTGGGGCAACAACCATATCCACTAAAATTTTTTCTTTATTTTTCTTAATAAAAGTCCATTCATTCCTGTCAGGCACCCCTTTTTTCGGCAACAGAACAAGCGCTTCTAATCCGCTTACAGGCTGATTAATTTCACGGCTTAATTCCTTAGCATAATTGATTATTTCTTCAACATCCTGAAAAAACAACATATCTTTTTTGCCTTCAACTTCAGTTGATGAATAACCAAGCATTTGCTCTGCGCCAAAGTTAAAAAATGTTATCTTCCCCTTTAAATCCATTGAGATAATCGCGTTCACTATAGGAGTATTAAATATTTCTCCGATTTCTACTTCTGTCCTTTTTATGCAATTAATCAATAAACTGTTTTTTTTGACAGCCTGATCAAAAAGGATCAAAAACACAGTCGATAATAAGGCTATAAAACCAGAAAAGACAACCTCTAATCCTATAAAAACAGGTATAAAAAAAGAAAAGAACAACAAGCCTAAAAAATAAATATTCTTTTTCTTCTCAAAAAATTGTTTAGCTTTCCGGAATATGCGAAAAATTTTCATTTTTTATCTTTTCCTTACAATTTGTCCCGCAGCAGTGCGCAAAGCGGGTATATATTTCATTTTGACTATACCTAACCCGTTATACAGCTGTAATTCCTCTTTATCTATTACTCCAACCGCTCCGAGCTGTTTAGCTTTCATTGCAATTTTAGACATATTTTTCGCAATAGTAGAAACAATGACAACAGGTTTAGGCACGCATCCCATAATTTTCTCCAGAAATTTAAGCCCATCTATTTTAGGCATAACTATATCAAGGCTGATTACATCAGGGTTGGTACCGAGCATCAGGTCTCTGGCTTCATAAGCGTCTTTGGCTTGACCTACAACTTCCATATCATCTGTTTGCGAAACCACTTTTGTTAATAAATTTCTTACCAGTTCGGAATCGTCAACAATAAGAACACGAATTTTACGGGTTTGAAAATTTTTCTTTTCTTCACCAATATACTGGCTGTCAACTGTATAGTTAAGGGTATTAAAATATATCTTCATTCCTTGTTTGCCCGCGGTTTTGTTTTCCACAATAGGAATTTTATATGCGAGCAAAGCCTCCTTAGCGGCAAAAATGTTCTGTTCGCCGATAGCTAAGCCTATATGTTCTAAATGACCGACGACATTGCCTCCGCCAAAAATTTTTGCCTTGTAATGGCGTGCGTTAGAATCAAGTGTAAACAACGTATCAATAATATATCTGATAGACAAATCGCCGAATTTTCCGATTTGTTTCTCGTTTCGCGAATTTGACTTATCCCTTATAAAATGATTCATCGCCGCGGTCAAATTATGTTCATTATATACGCAAACCGATACGCACGAACCGAGTAATGTAGCTATCACACACGGAGTTTTTGTTATGTAATATTCACCAGGCAGAAGAAATATCCTTTTTAATTCGCTACAATTTATTTTTAAATTTTCCATAACCGCCCCTTAACTTAGAATTAAAATTTTTGAATTTTTTCACATCAAGAACCAACGCTACTTTAGAATTGCCAAGCACAGCCGCTCCATATACTACTTCAGGGATGTAAGATAATCCTGATATTGTTTTCAGCACCACTTGCCTTATGCCTATTATTTCATCAACAAGCAAGACAAAATCATCTCCGTCATCCGCGGTTACGACTATTGCGATGCCGTTTTTTTTATCTTGCCCCGATGAAATAGCGAGAATTTTATTTAACCGCAAAAGAGAGTACAGTTTACCATGATGAGATATAAATTCGTTGTTATCGGGAGTAGACTCTATTTGATTTCGTACAACCTTAAACGACTCCCCCATTGTGTTTAACGGCAGCACAAAATTCTGTCCGCACGATTGAATTACAAACCCGTTGAAAATGTTCAACGATATATTTTTCGGTATAATAAGTTTTATTGAGGTGCCTCTATTTTCTTCGCTGAACACCGATATTTCACCGCCTAACATTGCGACTTGTTTTTTTACAATGTCCAACCCCACTCCCCTGCCGGACACTTCATCGGCATGCTCAACAGTTGAAAACCCGGGAACAAAAAGCAAATTATATATATCTTGTTTCATTAATTTTTGCGCTTGATTTTTGCTTATTATTTTTTTTTCGATAGCTTTTCGCATTACTTCCTGACAAAATATTCCTTTGCCGTCATCTTTTATAGCGATAACCAAACTCCTATGGGTTTCTTCAAACGATACCGCTATTTTCCCTTCCTCGCTTTTACCCATCTGCTTTCGCTGATCCGGCAATTCTATCCCGTGGTAAACAGCATTTCTAACAAGGTGCAGAAAAACATTTTCCAATTCGCTGAACAATCTTTTATCAATCAGGATATTTTCTCCTTGAAAATCTAATTTTATTTTCTTCTCGTTTTTAGATGTAATATCGTAGACCACGCGTTGTGCTTTCCCGTAAAAATTTCGAGCGGATACCCGCTTTATTCGGCTTAACTTATTTTGAAGCTGTAAAGAAAGCGACTGGAAATACTCAGTATTTTTTTTTAAACTTAAAAATTTTGGGTCAGACCCGAATATATCCGCTAACCCCCGCTGAATATACTCATACATTTCCGAAACATTTATTAACTCAGATGTTATATTAAAAAGGTCATCAATACTTTTTTCCTGAACCCTTAATGTTTTGTTTTGGTATTTTTGAGAACAAAGACCGTTTGCGTTATTTTCCGAAAAATTATCTGTCTTTTTCAATACCACTTTCTGAACATTCTCCCGAATGACATCCTGAACAAAAGCGCTAACGCCGTCTAAAGGTGTAATCTTGTTATAAATATCAATCATCTCATCGGCAAAATGTTTTGTCTCGCAGGTAGCGTTATCTCTCAAAAACTCAAGATTTTGCTGTAATCGCGATAACATATTCTCTGTTAATGAATATTCATCATTTTTATCTAATAAGTTTAAAATATTTTTTTTATGATCCTTATTTTTATTGGAAATTTTCGGATTATTTATTAACTTTTCCCGCAGTAAATATGAACCTATGGAGTCGAGATTATTT
>JAGGZS010000223.1 GCA_021161885.1 bacterium | reverse complement strand
AATTTTTAAGGTCTTTTTAATAAAATATCAGGTTTTAATACCGGTTGTATATAAATTTATATTTACAAAAAACAAATCTTTATTTATAATATTGTCTTGTTAAATCGGTTACAACAATTAAACAAAAAAGGGTATCATTATGAAAACTATAAAAATTTCACTTATTTTGTGCATTATGTTAATTTCACCTTCACTGTTTGCTTTGACAACCATACTGCAGCCGGGGCAGACAGACGGAAAAGATACTGCGATATCAATGCAGAATCCTGATAATAATTATAATAATGAGTCTACCATGTGGATGATTAATAAGACATGGCGCAGTACAGTACTACGGTTCGGTTTATTTCAGTTTAATTTACCTTCAGAACTCTCCGGCGCGACAATTACAAACGCTACATTTAATTTTTACGTTAATTTTGCATCTTTTGGTGCGCCAAGTAACAATGTTACTGCCAATAATATCTTATCCGCTTGGGACGAAACATCGGTTAACTGGAATACCGCTCCCGATTACGAAACAACATCTATTGGATCAGTAACTTTGATCGACAAGACGTACTCAATGTACCAGCCGTATTGGGCTCATATGGATATTACTGATGCTGTCCAAAACTGGGCTGACGGGACATGGATTAACAACGGATTCTTATTAAAACCAGCTGACTCCGCCAATGAAAATGTTGAAATACTCACATCTGATAACCCCGATGCTTCACTGCATCCGAAATTAACGGTAGAATACACTCCATCGGTTCCTGAACCGGGAGTTTTTCTAATGTTTTTTCTCGGATTAGCTATATTAAAGCGTAAAATAAAACGCTAAGTATTTATTGATTATAGATACGGCGGATAGTAAAACTGAATAACCGATTGTTTTATTTCCCTATTATTTTCAGGATAAGCCTTTCGTATAGCGTCATCCTGAACGAAGATTAATATGACAAAAAAGTTGTAATCTCAGAAAAATTGTTTTATAATATGAGTTAATATTAATTAACTTACAGGACTTTTGTTTATCTATTATGAAAATAGCAGAGTTAACCGACGAAGTTATAGCTCATGAAATAAGGGAATTCAAAAAAAATATTTCATCTTATGTGTGTTCTCTGCTGGAACATTTTTTGCCGGAATCATCAGTAAATCAATTCCGTTATGAATTGATTGTAAATAGGTACGACTCTGTAATCCAGTCTATTCTCGAGAAAATATTTCTTTTTGCCAGAGGCGAGATAAAACTGTCTTCAGATAAAGAGAAATGGATGATTAATCAAGCATGCGATACCATCTGCACAATTTTATGGAAAAGCCCAGCTGAAAAGGATCATTTCAATACGAACTGGACGGAATGGGTGAAAACCCCTTTAGGATTCGCCATAAAAGCCTGTTACGCACGGCTTAAAGATACATTAACCTGCGAAGAGCTGGGGATTTTATTGGGATACACAAGACAGGAAATATCACGGCGGGCAAAACTTAAATTACTGCCTAACAAAAGAGTCGGCGGCAGTTACGTCTTTTTCAAAAAAGAACTTATCAAGAAAAAAATCCTGTTTGAGCAATAATCTTTATTGCCCTAAAAAAGTTTTTCTTATACTATTATCACTTCATTAACAAAAACAAATTTTTTTTCAAGGATTATACAGAACAAAATGCTTATCCAAATATTATTCCGAAACCCATTGCTTTTTTTCACAATAGCCATACCGCTATTATATTCCATAGTTCTGCACGAATTAGCACACGCATTATGCGCTTCATGGTTCGGCGACCACACAGCTAAGGCGAGAGGACGGATTACTTTAAACCCCTTAAAACATCTCGATCCGGTAGGCACAATACTTCTTTTTACTTTCGGGTTCGGCTGGGCAAAACCGGTACCCATAAACACCGCAAATTTCAAACCTAAAAAAATAGGTATAATTTGTTGCTCTTTAGCGGGTGTAACGGCTAATTTCCTGATAGCTTTTATATGTTATCTGCTGGTTAGGTTAGTAATGCTGTATTCTTCTTCCGATAACAGTATTTTGTTTAACGCCCTCATTGTAACCGGCGATATAAACATAATCCTTGCGGCGTTTAATATTTTGCCTATCCCGCCTTTAGACGGTTCAAGGATACTTGCCGTTCTTTTGCCGAAACGGTTTCAAATTATGCTTTATAGTATAGAAAAATTCGGCATTGTTATACTTATGGCTCTTCTTTATTTCAGGTTGCTTGATCCGTTAATAACATTTATAAGAACAAAACTTCTCATGTTTATCATCATAACAAGCAAACTGATAACCGACCATTTCATATCAAACTGATTAATTACCCAAAAATTTCTTAAATACAGGCTCAAATTTCAAAAGAAGCCCGGCATTTTTTATCAGATTTTTCAAAGAAACAGGTTCAGCCCATTTTTGTAGAACTTTTTTTAATATTTTTTGGTGATCAAACGCAAGTTGCGGCAATTCAAGCAAAGAGAACCATTTAGCCTCTTTGGCGTCATCCCCTTGTTCCGGCTGGCAATTTGCGGGCATAAAAGCGGTATAGACAACGCTTATAGTCCTGCCCCTCGGGTCTCTGTGCGGAGTCCCGACGGTAAACGCCTGATAGATTTTATCGGGTTCAAGCCCGGTTTCTTCTTTTAATTCTCTTAAAGCGGAATTTTTCAAATTTTCTTCCATTTTGATAAACCCGCCGGGTAATGCCCATAAATCTTTATAAGGTTCATTAAGCCGTTTAATTAACAATACAGCGGGTTCATCGTCAAAAACAGATAAAACAACCGCGTCAACAGTAACCATTGGGCGTGGATAATCGTAACAAAATCTGCCGTTCATATTGCCTCCTGATAAAAATTTTTTAATATTTTTTTTATTATTATATTCAAAATGATAAAAATGAACAGTTATATTCATTTTTCTATTGACATAAAGCAACATTTAAATAGAATATATAAGTTCAAAAATTAATAACAATTTATATTTACTATAAAGTAATAACTGGAGGAGTTTTTTATGTTCGCTGTTATTGAAACCGGTGGCAAACAGTACAAAGTAACCGAAGGAGAAACCGTACTTGTTGATTTGATTGACATACCGGAAAAAGAAACTAAAGTGGTTTTCGATAAAGTTCTTCTTATTGAGTCTGATAAAAAAACAAGTATCGGTCAGCCGACTGTAGAGAACGCGACAGTTGAAGCTGAATTTATATCTGTTGAAAAAGGCAAAAAAATTCATGTATTCAAAATGAAACGAAGAAAAAACTCCAAGAAAAAAATAGGGCATCGCCAGAAATATTCTATGGTAAAGATTATAAAGATTAACGAATCAGCCGCTAATCAGAAAAAAACTGAGCCGAAAAAAGCCGATGACGCTCCTGTGGGCGTTCCTGTTAAAGAGATTAAAAAAGCAGAAGTTCCGGTAGATAAACCTAAAATAAAAAAACCGGCTGAACCCAAAGCAGAGAAATCTATAAAAAATGATGAAGGCAAAAAAGCAGTAACACCAAAAGAAGATAGAAAAGAAACCCCTTCAGCATCCGATAAGAACAATGAAGACAATACAAAATAAATATATTAAAATTCAGCTAAACGGAGATCAAAAAAATGGCTCATAAAAAAGGAATGGGAAGTTCAAGGAACGGGCGTGAAAGCCATTCTAAACGGCTTGGCGTTAAAAAATACGGCGGACAATACGTAACCGGCGGAAGTATATTAGTCAGACAGCGCGGGACAAAGTTTTTACCGGGCGATAATGTAAAACGCGGTAACGATGATACGCTTTTTTCTTTGGTTGACGGTACCGTAAATTTCTCTAAAAAACGGATCGTTAATGTACTTCCCGATAACGAAAATTAATTTTTTTTACACTAATGTTTACCGATAGGGTAACTGTACATCTTAAAGCTGGTGACGGCGGTAACGGCTGTGCAAGTTTCAGGCGGGAAAAATTTGTTCCCAAAGGAGGTCCCGACGGCGGGAAAGGCGGGAAAGGCGGGGATATTATTTTTCAGGCTGACTCTAACATAGCAACCTTAATTGATTTTTATTATAAACCAATTATAAAAGCGGATCGCGGGAAACACGGAAGCAGTTCAAATAAAACCGGCAGAAGCGGCAAAAATCTGGTTATTAAAATTCCTGTCGGAACTCAGGTTATTGATCCGTCCTCAAAATGTTTAATCCACGATTTTATATCACATGGCGAAAAAAAGGTTATTGCTCAAGGCGGACGAGGTGGAAAAGGTAATGTCCAGTTAAAAACACGGTTTAACCCACTGCCAAAAGAACCTGAACTTGGTAAACCAGGTGACGAATTATCGTTAATGTTGGAATTAAAAATAATTGCGGATATCGGATTGGTCGGGTTTCCTAACGCGGGTAAATCCACATTAATTTCAAAAATTTCATCAGCCCACCCAAAAATAGCAAGTTATCCGTTCACTACTTTAAGCCCTGTTCTCGGAACTGTCAAATACGATATTTATAAAGAATTTGTCGTTGCCGATATACCCGGAATTCTTGAAGGGGCGCATAACAATGTTGGACTCGGGCATACATTTTTAAGACATATTGAACGCACCAAAATTTTAGCTTTTGTAATAAGTATGGACCCGTTTAATGATTCCGATCCAGTTCAAGATTACCGTATACTTGAAGATGAACTTAAATTCCATAAACCCGACCTTATACTCAAACCGCGAATAGTTGCGGCTAATAAAATGGATTTACCGGATTCAAAAAATAAGTTAGAATATTTTATAAATTCAGGCATACATGACAAAAACAGCATTTATCCTATATCCGCGTTAACCGGCGACGGAATTAAAGGCTTATTAAACGCCATGATAAAAAATATTGAGGACTTTAGGAAACAGTCATGAGAGAAGTTATAACATATTCAAAACGAATTGTAGTAAAACTCGGAACAGCCCTCCTTACCAACAAGAATGGATCTATTGATTTTAAACTTATAAAAAATATAGTTTCGCAAATAGCAGAGCTAATGAAAGACGGGAGAGAAATTTTTCTGGTAAGTTCAGGGGCTATAGGAGCGGGATTTCCGTTTTTAAATCTTAATAAACGCCCAAAGACACTTCCTCTGCTCCAAGCGGCCGCTTCTCTCGGACAGGCAAAACTTATGAGAGTCTACGATGATTTATTCAGCGAACATAATATTAATGCGGCGCAAATTCTTTTAACCCGTGACGATCTTAAATATCGGAACCGCCATCTTAATATAAGAAACACTCTAAATGCTCTTGTCAAAAACAGAATTTTACCTATAATAAACGAAAACGATACTGTATCCGTAGATGAAATAAAATTCGGGGATAATGACCTGTTATCTGCTCTGGTCTCTAATCTTATCAGGTCTGATATACTTATAAACTTAACTTCAGTTGACGGGTTATATAAAAAATCAGATGACGGAAAAACCCTTGATGAAGAAATTATTGATGAGGTAAAAGGAGTTCCTTCCTCTGTTTTCGGGCACATAGCATCGGATATATCTACTCTTGGAAGCGGCGGGATGAAAACAAAACTTAAAGCGGCTAAAATGGTTACAACCGCAGGCGAGTTTATGGTCATCGCCAACGGCAGAGAAAAAAATATCTTACAAAAAATATTAAGCGGTGAACATATAGGAACTCTTTTCACACCGAATAAATCAAAAATGGGAACCAGAAAAAGATGGATTGCGTTTTTTCATCAGGCAAAAGGTAAATTATATGTAGATAACGGCGCTTATACTGCGCTTATTAAAGACGGTAAAAGCCTTCTGCCTACCGGCATAACATCTGTTGAGGGCAATTTTAAGCCCGGAGATATAGTTTATATTTACACACAGGAGGATATTGAAATAGGTAAAGGGCTCGTAAATTTTTCTCATAACGACCTTAAAATAATAGCCGGACACCATACAAATGAAATAGAAAAATTGCTCGGAGTGCATTCCTATGACGAAGTTATTCATAGAAACAATCTTGTAATCACCTATTGTTGATTCGGCATAACTTTTTAAGGAGAATTTTTTAATGGATAATATAAACAAATATGTTGTTTCTGTCGCCGAAAACGCAAGAAAATCGGCGTTAATGTTGATGAAAGCGAATACGCATATTAAAAATTCCGCTCTTAAAACTATGATAAACCTTATTGGCACGCAAAGAGATAAAATAAAAACGGAAAACAAAATAGATTTGGATAACGGAGCAAAAAACGGATTATCTAAAGCAATGATAGACCGGCTCAAACTTAACGATAAACGTATAGACGGCATTATTACATCCCTTAAAGAGCTGATAGAACTGCCCGATCCGGTTAGCGAAACCATAAAAAAATGGCAACGCCCAAACGGTATGAATATAGAAAAAGTAAGGGTGCCTATCGGGGTAATCGGCATAATTTATGAATCACGTCCGAATGTAACCGTAGACGCCGCATCTTTATGCCTCAAAACAGGCAACGCCACAATATTACGCGGCGGGAAAGAGGCTTTTTACTCAAATTTAGTTCTGACAAAAATACTGCAGGACGCTTTACGGCAAACAGGGCTTCCAACTGAATCTATTCAGCTGATTGAGACAACCGACCGCGCGGCAGTAGGCGAAATGTTAAAACTCAGCCAATACATCGACCTGATAATACCACGAGGCGGTGAAGGATTAATACGCAGGGTAGTGAATGAATCTACCATACCGGTTATAAAACATTATAAAGGGGTTTGCCATTTATACGCAGATTCTGAGCTCGATACAGAGCAGGCTGTTTCCATTATAATAAACGCTAAGGTTCAGCGTCCGGGTGTATGCAATGCGCTTGAGACTTTGCTTGTGAACCAAAATATAGCGGATACTTTTATCCCGAAAATTTGTAATGCGCTCGCTAAGGAAAATGTTGAGATTAGAGGTGATGAAAAGGTCTGTAATCTTTTTAAAAATGCGGTGCCGGCAACTGAAGAAGATTGGTATACGGAATATCTTGACCTAATTTTATCCGTTAAAACAGTAAAAAATGTTGATGAAGCGATTGAGCATATTGAAAAATACGGTTCACGCCATTCGGACGGCATTTTAACGACCGACACCAAAACCGCTAAATATTTTTTATCAGGTGTTGATTCAGCGGCTGTCTACCATAATGTATCAACGCGGTTCACTGACGGCGGGCAATTCGGCATGGGCGCGGAAATCGGTGTATCCACCGACAAACTGCATGCTCGAGGTCCGATGGGACTTGAAGAATTAACCAGTTACAAATTTATTGTTACCGGCAACGGTCAAATCAGAACTTAATGAAAAATTTTTTTAATTATGAAGATAGGTATTTTCGGCGGAACATTTAATCCAATTCATTCAGGACACTTAATAATCGCCCAAGAGATTTTTAACAGGAAAAATCTCGATAAGATTATTTTTGTGCCCAATGCCATGCCTCCGCATAAAAATTCCAACGAGCTGGCTAACGCCTCTTTACGATTTAAAATGCTCAATCTTGCCATTAAAAATAACGATTTTTTTGAATCCGATGATTTCGAGATAAAACATAACGGATATTCATATACCATAAACACATTAGGTTATTTACAAACAAAATACCCGGCGGATACCCTGTTTTTTATTATCGGGGCGGACAGCCTTTTTGAAATACATTTATGGAAAAACTGCAAGACGCTTGTGAAAAAATTTAACTGGATTATCGCTAAACGGGCAGGAAAGGAAATATCCGATAAATCGTTAAGAGCGATTGCGCTGCCTGAGGAATTGATACAAAAATTAAAAAATTCTGTAATAGAAACTCCTATAATAGATATATCATCATCAAAATTAAGGGCAATAATAAAAAACGGCGGACAAATAAAATATTTTGTGCCTGAACAAGTAGAAAAATTTATTAAGGAAAAATCTTTATATAAAAATTGATTAAGGAGACCCTGACTATCGAATCTTTAGAAATAGCAAAAAAATGCGTTCTTCTATCGGAGGACAAAAAAAGTATAGACCCGATGATACTTGATCTGCGTGAAATATCGTCAATAGCCGATTATTTTGTGATATGCAGCGGCGACTCAGACCGCCATGTGAAAGCGATCATTAACGATATGGAAGTACAAATGAAACATAACGGGGTTTATCCGTTAAGAAAAGAAATTGATTCCGATTATAAATGGTGCATTCTTGATTTCGGATCCGTAATTGTTCATGTTTTTTACTATAAAACCAGAGAATTTTATAAAATCGAGCGGTTATGGAGCGACGCTAAAGAGGTTGAATTATGATAGATATTATAAAAAACCTCTCTAAAGAGATTTTTTCTATCATTATAAATTTAGCTGAGGAACATAATGTCGAGTTAGACGAAAAAACTGTCGCCCCGGTGATAGAATACCCGAAAGATAAATCTCACGGTGATATCGCCTGTACAGCGGCTTTACGGCTCGCAAAAACATTCCGCCAACCGCCTTGTAAAATCGGCGAGATGCTGATGGATAAATTTCAAAAAAATACCGTTATTCAATCTATGGCTGAATCTATTGAAATAGCTGGACCTGGGTTTATTAATTTTTTCCTCTCAAAGGGCGCTGTATTTCGTATACTAAATAAAATCTTAGAGACTAAAGAAGAATACGGCAAAAACAATCTGCTTCAAGACCAAAAAATTATACTTGAATTTGTAAGCGCAAACCCCACAGGACCGTTAAACGCGGTCAACGCGCGATCGGCGGCAGTAGGCGATGTGCTCGCCAACATATTAGAAAAATCCTCCGCTAAAGTTCACAGGGAATTTTATGTGAACGACTGCGGAAACCAAATAGAACTGTTGGGAAAATCACTCAAACTTCGTTATAAGCACTTATTGGGTAATGAAATTGATTTTCCGGAAAACGGTTATCACGGAGAATATCTTATTGATATGGCTAAAGACCTGATTTTAAAATACGGCGATTCATTAATTGAAAAAGATACCGCTTTTTTTTCCGCTTACGCAGTAAAAACAAATTTATCACACCAGAAAAAAGCGCTTGAACAATATAATGTCAAGTTTGACAAATGGTTTTCGGAAAAATCGCTCCATAAACAAAAAATGCTTGAACATAATCTTGCGATATTAGAGAAAAACGGGTTTGTTTATGAAGAAGACGGAAAAAAATGGTTTACATCAACCCGGTTCGCAGACGACAAAGACAGGGTTCTCAAACGCGATAATGGAATTCCCACATACTTTATGGCGGATACCGCTTACCACAACAACAAGTACGAACGAGGTTTCAACCGCTTAATAGATATTTGGGGGCCAGACCATCACGGTTATATACCGAGATTAGCAGGCGCAATGCAGGCTATGGGACACGCCAAAGACAGTTTTACTGTTCTAATCGTACAGCAGGTGAACTTGTTGAAAGACGGGCAGCCGTATAAAATGTCAAAACGGGCAGGCAGGTTTATTTTAATGCAGGATGTCATCGACGAAGTAGGCGCTGATGCCGCCAGATTTTTCTTTGTAATGCGCACAAGCGACAGCCAGCTTGATTTCGATTTGGATTTAGCGAAAAAGCATACCGCAGATAATCCCTGTTTTTATGTTCAGTATGCCCATGCGCGAATTCACAGCATCTATGCTAAATTCAAAACCCAATACCCTGATAAAGATATAAAAAATCTCGATTTTTCCGCAGTAAAATTGCTTAACGAACCTGAAGAATTGGCATTAATAAAAAAAATGGGGCAATTCCCGCAAATAATAGCGTCATGCGCTGAATCTTTAGATATACACCATCTGCCTTATTACCTTTACGATTTATCGGCAATATTCCATAATTATTATAATTTAGGTAAAGAGAACGCAAACTTACGCATTATAACCGATGATTTAAACGCAACGCAGGCACGGATGGCATTAATTACAGGAATTAGAATTATACTGCATGAAGGTCTTTCGTTATTAGGAATTAACGCTCCGGAATCGATGTAAATTACCGGTGTTTTATCCTGACAGAAAAAAAACATACCCGACTTGACCAATCGAGTTTTCTGTAATACATTCATTATATAAGAATAATAATTATTTAACGCATAGAGATTTTTAAATTTTATGAATATTTACTGCCAATTTCATCATCATTTTAAAGATATTCTTGTCTGTAAACTCACCTGTCCGCGTGAATTCAAATGTTCTGAATTCCAAAAACTTTACAGCGAAAAAGGCAGGGAAATACGTTGGGTTTTGTTTAAATATATGGAAAAATATCCTGATAAAGAATATAAAATTATTTTATTACCGAAAAAAGGGAGGAAACCAACTATGAAACAGTATATTTGTATGCGTGAGGGGAATATAGAACTACTTACTGAAGAAGAACTTGTCGCTAAAACAAAAAAGGGTGAATTTTTTCAGTCATATTTCGAGGTTGGCAGGGAAATGGAAATATCTATTAAACTTGTGCCTAAGAAAAACACGGCTCCGGCGGATAAGAAAAAAATCGTAAAAAAAGCATAACTTGCTAATGATTTAGAAAATAAATTTTAGAGACTTGAGCGAATTAAATCGAATTCACTATAACCGGTTATCACGATAACCCCTTTAGATTGAACGCACGAATAATTTTTTCAGCGTGTTTAATTGACAGTTGCGCATATAACTTAACCGGAACAAAATCATATTCTGTTTACGGCTGAAAACAGTTAATATCCTTCTAATATAAGAAAAAAGAAAAAAAAATTTTTTTCTTATAAATTCAGGTAAACAAATCCCTTTTCTACAGCATCTTTTTTCGAATAAAAACTTTGGATATCGACAATAATAGGCTTCTGGTTCATTTTTGATTTTAACACATCAAGAGTAATATTTTTAAACTGGTCGTGTCCGTTGATAACCAAAGCGCAGTCAAATTTATCAATTTCCTCAAACGGCATATTCAGTACTTTCTGGCCGGACATAGATATAATGCCCTCATCCAGTAACGGATCGCAAGCGATTACGTTTACCGAAAAATCGCGCAGATGTTTTATCACGTCAAAAGCCCTGCTGTTTCTAATATCCGGCACATTTTGTTTAAAGGTCAATCCCATAACCAAAACAGCGGCATCCTTAAAAACACGTCCCGCTTTATTCAGTTCGATAATAACTCTTTCAACAATATATTTTGACATTCCGTCATTGGTATCGCGCCCCGCGAGAATAACCTTCGGATGAATCCCAAGATGTATGGCAAGATAAGTCATATAATACGGATCGACCCCGATGCAGTGTCCGCCTACAAGACCGGGTAAATACCGATGAAAATTCCATTTGGTGCATGCGGCGTCAATAACTTCCCTTGTATCAATGCCTATTTTATCAAAAATAACAGATAATTCATTCATTAACGCGATATTTAAATCGCGCTGAATATTTTCGATAACTTTCGCGGCTTCCGCGGTTTTTATGTCAGAGGCTTTATATACGCCCACATCAATAATTTTATTATATACATCCGCTACTGCCTGCAAAGTTTCGTTATCCATACCGGATACTATTTTTACTATTTTATTTATGGTATGTTCTTTATCGCCCGGATTGATACGTTCGGGACTATACCCTATTTTAAAATCAATTCCGCATTTCAAACCGGATTTTTCTTCTAAAATCGGCACACATATATCTTCTGTTACTCCCGGGTAAACCGTGCTTTCATAAACCACAATAGAATTTTTAGACAAATTAGCGCCCACTATAGCTGATGCCGACTTTACCGCAGTTAAATCCGGTATTCGCGCTTCATTAACCGGAGTAGGAACGGCGATAATAATAAAATCGTATTCTTTAATTTGCGCAGGGTCATCAGTAAAATAAATATCAGCTTTTTTAAGGTCATCAAAACTTATTTCGTTTGTCAGGTCAATCCCGTTTTTCAAAGATTCTATACGCGCTTTATTAATATCGAATCCAAGAACATGTTCTTTTCTGCCGAATGCGCCCGCCAGAGGCAGTCCAACATAACCTAAACCGACAACACAAATTTTTCTGTCTGTCTTGTTCACTCTAATACCTTCCTTTTTAAGTTACAATCTTTTATTATTGTTTCCTGAAAAGATCAATTTTCAAGCATATGTTATACCATTTTATACTGAAAAGTCTATATAGATAATAATTTACTTTGCGCTGAAAATCCTTTAATGTTAATATCTTTTTTCATATTCAGTTTTAATAATTTTTTTTGAAAGGTTATATAATCATGAAAAATCTGCTCATAACCGGCGGAGCCGGATTTATAGGTTCAAATTATATTATTGATATGTTAAAAAAACACACAAATTATTCTATTGTAAACTTGGATATTTTAACTTATGCGGGAAATTTATCGAATTTATCGGAGATTGAAAAAGACTCGCGTTATACTTTTATTAAAGGATCAATTAATAATTTAGAACTTGTATCTTATATACTGCATGATTATAAAATAGACGCAATAGTCAATTTTGCCGCCGAGTCGCACGTTGACAGAAGTATTTTAGGACCCGATATTTTTGTAGAGACAAACGTAAAGGGCACGTCTACATTGCTCGAAGCCGCAAGGGAATACGGAATAGAAAAATTTCTTCAAGTATCTACTGATGAAGTATACGGTTCTTTAGGTGATGACGGGAAATTCACGGAAAATACGCATATATCCCCTAACAGCCCGTATTCAGCAAGTAAAGCCGGAGCGGATATGTTGGTTAGGTCTTATTACAAAACATTTAAATTTCCGGCGCTAATAACTAGATGTTCAAACAATTACGGTCCTTACCAGTTCCCTGAAAAACTTATTCCTTTAATGATAAAAAACGCTCGTGAAGACAAACCGTTACCTGTTTACGGAACCGGAAAAAATATCAGGGACTGGATTCATGTACTCGACCATTGCACAGCAATAGACCTTGTGCTGCATAACGGCGAAATAGGCGGTATTTATAATATCGGCGGAGAAAATGAATGGCGCAATATTGATATTGTTAAAGAAATATTAAAATTATTAGATAAACCAGAATCTCTTATTAAATTCGTAACCGACAGACCCGGACACGATTTCAGGTACGCTATTGATCCGTCAAAAATAAAAAAAGAACTGGGGTGGAAACCGAAATATAATTTTTCAGACGGGCTGAAAGAAACTATAAAATGGTACAAAGCCAGCCAAAAATGGGTTGGTGATTGTACATCAGGCGCATACAAAAATTATTACGACAAAATGTATCACGGCAGATAAATATCGGCTGATTTTTTATTTAAGCAATGAATAATAAACTTTCTCTGTTTGATCCGCTATAATGTCCCAATTAAAATTTTGCTCTACATATTTTTTAGCTTTTTCAGCCATTTGAGTTACTTTCTGCGGAGAATAAATAAGCAATTTTAATTTATCGCTAAGGTCGTTAACATCTTTGGATTTAAAAGAAAATCCGTATTGCGCCCCTTTCTCCTCCGGCGGATATATTACCTCCATATTTTCAGGTATATCGCTTGCGAGAACACATTTGCCGAAACTTAACGCTTCCAGTATCACTATTGGCAGGCCTTCAATCTCTGAAGGCAATACAAACAAATAAGCATTCGCGAATAACTCAGCCAGTTCCTTGCCTACTACGTTCCCTGTAAAAAAAATTCTTTTATCGTCTTCCGCCGTTTTATGTAAAGATTTCACATAATCTTTAGAATAAATGGAATCTCCTACAATTACCAATTTTTTGTCCGACTTAATTTTCTTAAATGCTTCAATTAGATAACGGCATCCTTTTTCCGGTTCCAATCTGCTTATAAAAACAACATAGCTGTTAGCGGTCAGATTATATTTACGATTAATTATATCAGCGCAATATGCCGCAGTTTTATTAACTCCGTTGGGAATATATTCAATATTGCCTTTATATTTTTTATCGTAATAATTTTTTAGCGTTCTCGAAACGCTTATTGTCTTGTGTGGAAAATAAAAAGCGGTACGCTCGCCTAATTTCAAAAACAAGGCTGCCAAAAAACTCCATTTTTGTCGTTGCCAATCCAATCCATGAATTGTAACCACGGTTTTTTTAAAAAAAATTCTTGGAATAAAAGATACAGTGGAAGGACCAATAGCATGATAATGGACAATATCATATTTTTTACCGATCAAATTACACGATGATAAAAAACAATGCGCAATCGCGTCTAAATGTTTGGATCGGACAGTTGGCAATACTTTTATATAAATTCCTTTATATAGGGTATCTTTATATTTATTTTCAGCCATATAATATGGGCGTGAATAAACAGTAACCTCATGTCCTTTTTTAACTAATCTTTTGGCTATTTCCTCGACATGGCGTTCAACTCCGCCGTAAACCGCCGGTATTCCCTTTTGCCCGATCATGGCAATCTTTAATTTTTTTTTGCACATAAAGCCGACACCTTAATTGTTCAGAAATAAATAGATTTCACTAAAATTAATTACTTGAAATAAATCGTTTTAATTTATGGATTTCTTTTTTGTAAGCGTCATTGGTAGGTTCTTGCTCAAGCGCCTTGATAAAAAGCTCGTTAGCATCATCGTATTTGCCGACGCGTTTTAGCAATAATGCTTTTTTATACATAAAATCGCTTTCATAAGGATTTTCCTGTAATGCCATATCATAGTTAGCCATTGCTTTTGCTAAAGTATCTTTCTGATTATCTCTGCGGAATAAAGCCATCGCGCTGTATACATCAGCAATATCAGCGTATATGTTAGGATTAAGAGGGTCTAACGACTGAGCCAACCGATACTTTTGCAGCGCTTTATCCCATAACACATTCTTCTGGAGAAGTTTGCCTTCCTTATAGCGCATATCAGATACAAGCAATCGAGTTGACGCAAGCACTCCCCAACCCGAAACAAAAAGCAAAACAACCCCGACTAAAACAAAAAGCATCTTGTTCCTGTTAATAGAGTTCAAATAAATAAAATTATTTGATAATTCATCAGATGACGAAGAGTTTACAATAACTAAATAAGCCATTACTATTAAAAGCATTCCATTACTGTAAATATGGTTGTTAAAATCAAACACGGCATGGACAGATATAGCCACAAGAGCCGAAAAGGCGCCGATAATTAATGCTTGTTTATCAGAATGCTCAAATAAATCGGGGATTTTTTTAAATTGAGATAAAAGATATAGGAAAAAAAATATTATAATAGATAACCCTACAGCGCCGTAATCCACCAATGTATTTAAGTAATCATTATGTGTATAAGTTACTTTAGCGGCTAAACCATTATGTTTAAAAGGCGGATAACGCCAAAGAAAAGCGGCGGGACCGTATCCGAAAACAGGTTTTTCCTTGATCATCAGCATTGAGTCAGCCCATATTTTAACTCTTGTATGAGCGCTTGAATCACCCGTAGGTGTTATAGTTAATAACCTTTTTTGAATAGGCCGCACAAAAACACCTAAGAAAACTAATGATATCATAATAACAACAAAAGGCAGTACCCATGCCGACTGACCTTTATTTTCAGATCGAACAGCACCGCAAATGAACAGGACGATTAACGATATTACCCCCGATATCCAACCTCCTCTGGAAAAAGATAATACCCAGCCGGAAAGCATTATTAAAGTTCCATAAGCAAGGAATAAACGCAGCCCTACCGAAAACCTTGAAAACAAACATATAGATAATGCTAAAGGAATACATATTTCAAGAAATCCCGCGAAATGATTTGGGCAAACAAATAAACCGTTCGCCCTATCAGCGTATTGCTGAGGTTTAGCTTCGGAGACAATACCGAATATAGATTTTACATGTTCCTGCCCCGGTACCGCTTCAGCGCCTGTTTGGTTGTTATCAGAAACTAATTCACACCTTACCCCTAAACCATAAACAGTTTCTATTTTCTTAAAATATTGTATCAGTCCAACAGAAGCTTGATACATCCCAATTAGAAGAATTAAAAAAACAATCACATATGAATACTGTTTTTTATAAAAAGATGTAACAAGAATGAGAAAAACAAAGAAATAATCCAAAATGGTAAGCAGCTCATTTCTGGAATAATATTTAAAATCGGATTTAAAACACATCACGCCCGCATAAGCCAAAAAGAGAATTACAGGTATAATATAAACCGATTTAATAAACCTTATCTTCCGGGTGAATATCAAAGAAAATATCCAGAAAAAAACAAGAACCATAGTCGCAAGATGAGTAATAAAAAAAGATATGCTTTTAACTCCGCCAAAACTTAAAAGAGGAAACGCAATAATAAAACTTATTAATAGAAGCATTAATACATTACATATTTTTTCAAATAAAGATTCTTGTTTCATAATATATTCTTAGCTTTAATAGTTACTCATTTATTTTAACTGCACAATTTAAGGAAAAAAGGAAGACTAAAAAGCGCTCTCAGGCACATTAACAACGTCATCGGGCTGTAAAATCACATCTAAACTTGTATCGCCTTTTTTAATTATCTGATCTATATTCACACGAATAGTTTCTTTATTATCGCCTTTAGACCTAATGACGGCAACTCTGTTTTTAGCGGCATAATCGGTAAACCCGCCCGCATGAGTTATAGCGTTTAAAACCGTAACATTCCCGATCATAGGATAAGAACCGGGAGACTTTACTTCACCAAGCACGTAATATTTTCTTGATAAAATAGCCACGGCAATATAGGGATTTTTTAAATAATCCTGAGAATACAATTTAATTAATTTTTTTTCTATTTGTATAACTGTTAAGCCTGCGACATCTATCTCACCGATTAAAGGCAGAAAAATTTTACCGTTTGGCGTAACCTCAATTTCATCTTGATTTAAATCCTCATTACGATAAAATTTAATTTCAAGAATATCTTTAGGTTTAATTTGATATT
>JAGGZS010000244.1 GCA_021161885.1 bacterium | reverse complement strand
GCGCGTAACAGCGAAGCGGATTATTGGTTGCCTTCTGAAAATGAGTGGTACAAAGCGGCGTATTATTCGCCGGACGGAACATATTACGACTACGCCACGGGAACAGATACAAAACCGAATAACAATACGCCTGCGAATGATACGGGAAACAGCGCGAATTATGATAATGACGGATATACGTTAGGGGGTCCGTATTACAGTACTGAAGTAGGATCGTACGATGAATCGGCAAGTCCTTATGGAACGTATGACCAGACCGGAAACGTATGGGAATGGAACGAGACGTTGATAAGCAGTTACTACCGCGGTTTGCGTGGCGGTTCGTGGAGTAGCTTTGCGAACGACTTGCTCTCTTCCTACCGCAGCTACATCTACTTCCACGGTCCGACTAGCGAGGGCAGCAGTATCGGCTTTCGTGTTGCAAGTTCCTTCGCTGGAGACGAGGGGGGAGCTGTTCCTGAGCCTTTGAGCATAGGACTTGTGCTGTTAAGTGTGGGTGGCTTGGTACTGCGTCGGGCAAAAAGAGCTTAACCCTTTATCCTTTAGTCCTTTTACCCTTTACCGCGAAAAAGCCCGCTTATGCGGGCTTTTTCGCGGTAAATTTTTGCTAAGTAGCGTGATGTTAAGGATAAAACATCTGCGAAAACATCTGGATTTGTTCAAAACAGACCTCTTTTCGATGATTTTTCCATCATAAAACAATAAAAAAACGGGGGATATTCAGAGTTTTTTGGGCTTGACTAATAAACAAAAGTATTGCACAATTTTGTCTAATTTGTTTTGTCAACAATATGTAATAGCTTATAAGGTTAATGTAAAATGCATTTTAAAAATGTGAAGGTTAATTTTTTAACAAGTTTTATTAATCCATCCTTTTTAACCCATGTAAAAAACAAGTTCGGTTTAGTAAAATCAATGGATTACGGTCAAATTATAAAATCTGTAGAGCAAGTATTAAAAAATGATAGGTTCTATAATGATAACGATAAAGAAATACAGGATTATCCTGAATGCAAAGTATCTCAAGCGATTAAAAAATCGCGGGATTATATCTTGTTACAGCAAAACGACGACGGGCATTATATAGCGGAATTTGAAGCAAACACTACATTGACATCTGAATATATTATGTTGCTTTATTTTATGGATATGGCAGATGAAGGAAAAATTAAGAGAGCGGCAAAATATATTTTATCAAAGCAAAGCCCTGACGGAAGCTGGCCTATCTTTTATGGTGGCACAGGAGATATAAGCACTACTATTGAAGCATATTTCGCACTGAAATTAGCCGGTTACGATAAGTTTCATCCTGCCCTTAGTAAAGCTCGAAAATTTATTCTTTGCCAGGGCGGCATTATGAAAGCTAGGGTTATTACTAAAATTAGCCTTTCTTTTTTCGGGCAATATGATAGGCGCGGTATTCCTTCTATGCCAGTCGAAATAATTATGATCCCAAGATTGTTCTCGTTTAATATTTATGAGTTTAGTTCGTGGGCGCGAATTTGTGTTGTGCCGTTAACTGTTTTAATGGAACTAAAACCTAAAATTAAAATTCCGCGAACCGCAACACTTGACGAACTATATCTTGTCCCTCGAGATGAAGCTGACTTTTCGTTTGAGAAAGATGACAAAAACCTTATCAGCTGGCATAACTTTTTTTTAGGCGCTGATAAAATACTCAAAATGCTTGAGAAAAGCCCGATTAAGATTTCCCGTAAGACGGCTATAAAAAAAGCGGAAAAATGGATACTCGCCCATCAGGATGATTCAGGCGACTGGGGCGGTATTTTTCCAGCCAAAGCATTTTCTGTTATGGCTCTTAAATCATTAGGATACGATAACGATTTTCCGCCTATACAAAAAGGAATAGAGGCAATAGAGCGGTTTCATATAAAAACCGATGGTTATATTCATCAGCAGTCCTGTGTTTCTCCAATATGGGATACCGCATGGAGTATGCTTGCCCTTGCGGAATCCGGACTGCCAGCGGATCATCCGTCATTAAAGCGTTCAGCAAGATGGCTGTATAAAAAACAAACCGTTAAAAATGGTGATTGGCAAGTTAAATGCCCAGCCGTTAAACCGGGCGGTTGGTCGTTTGAGTATTATAATGAATATTATCCCGATACAGACGATACAAGCACTGTTATTATGGCGTTAAAAGGCATTAAAAATTTGAGCGGTATACCAACAATAGATAAGTTGCGCAAAGCATTGGAATGGCTGCTCAGTATGCATAATACCGACGGCGGATGGGGCGCTTTTGATAAAGACGTTAACAATCCTATCTATAACAAAATTTTGTTTAATGATTTTAAAACTATGCTTGACCCCAGCTGTCCCGATATCACAGGCAGAGTTCTGGAACTGCTTGGGAATTTAGGATATAAACGTGGTTTTTTGCCGATAGAATCCGCTCTTGATTACCTTAAACGCGTACAGCATCCTGACGGTCCTTGGTTTGGACGATGGGGGGTAAACTATATTTACGGCACTTGGGCTTGTTTATCGGGTTTTGCCGCTATCGGCGAAGATTGTGGACAAGAATATATCCAAAGGGCAGTAAATTGGCTTTTTGATAAACAAAATACGGACGGCGGATGGGGCGAATGTTGCGATTCGTATAAATATAAAGAGTTTATGGGTAAAGGGAAAACTACCCCGTCCCAAACATCATGGGCGCTGATCGGGCTTATAGATTCAGGATATTCAAACGATAGTCGGGTTAAAAAAGGTATTGAATATTTGCTCAATAACCAAAATGAACACGGAACGTGGGACGAAAAAGAATTTACCGGAACCGGCTTTCCTAACGCTTTTTACATACGTTACCATATGTATAAAGATTATTTCCCGCTTTTAGCCTTGTCAAAATATCGAAAATCGGTAAACAAATGATTTTATTTAAGGTAGTTTGTTTTTTATGATCTGTTTGCATCATGGATCGAAAAAAAAGCAGGTTTTTTTTATGCTTGTTTTTTCGATTTTTTTATTTATATCGGTTTTTACAAACTCGACAGTAGCGTTTAAACATGAAAAAAATCCTGATTTTACAGGGAAATATCAAAAACGCGATTATCCGGGCAAAGAAAAATTTATTGCTGTAAATGGCATAAATATCTGTTATATTGACAATAATAGGTCAGATAAAAAAGTTGTTGTTTTTCTGCACGGATTGAGCTTGTCAACCTACAATTTCAGGTTTAATTACCCGCGTTTCGACGCTGATTACCATGTAATAGCACTTGATTTTCCAGGATTCGGCAAATCGGATGTGCCTAATGCGTCTTACTCCATTGCCTTCTTTTCGGATTTCCTGCATGAATTTTTAAAAACGCTTAACTTGAAAAAAGTTACTTTGATAGGAAATTCACTCGGGTCCCACACAGCGCTGAAGTTCGCTCTGGATTACCCTGAAATGGTAGACGCATTAGTCATAGAAAGTTCAACAGGCATAAGACAACACTGGGGAATTTTTGAAGACATTATTTTCAAATGGTATATTTGCGAGAAAAGATTTCTTAACTTATCCGAAAAAAAAATGCGCGAATATATTCAGTGGTCGTGGACAAACAAGAGTCCCGCTTCCGAAGAATTGGTCAGGCACCGCATTATGTTCAGGCGTAAATATTATCATACATTGGTTTATAAATTAAATAACCTTGCCTTTACAAGAGGACTTGAACACGTTATCTCAGACAGCATAAGAAATGAGGTTGAACGGATTAAAACGCCTACCCTGATAATATGGGGCAGAAAAGATAAAGTAACTCATATCTCAGACGCATATTACCTGCATAAAAAAATTAAGGGCTCAGAACTCCATTTTATAGACGGATCAGGGCATCTTGCGCATATAGAAACCCCGGACGAGTTTAACAGGGTCGTGCAAAAATATCTGAAAAAAATTTTGAAATAAAATTATAAATTTATTATTTGTTTTTTTAGGAGATGTTTTTTTATTTATGAAAGTAGCGGTTTTAGGAGCGGGAATAGCAGGGCTTTGGGCAGGAAACGAACTTCAGAAGAAGGGATACAGTATCACTGTCTTTGAACAATTGCCCGAAATAGGCGGGCTTTGCCGATCAAAAAAAGTTCATGATAAAAAATTTTTGTTCGATATAGGCGGCGGGCATATCTTTCATTCCGTTTACAAAGATGTATTAGAGAAAATTATCGATACTGTCGGCAAAAATAAAGTACTCAAACATAAACGCGATACCAGAATTTATATTTACGATTCTTTCATAAAATACCCTTTTGAAAACGGATTGAACAAATTGCCCGACAAAGTGAAACTTGAATGCCTTTTAGGGTTTATTTACGCATGGCATAAAAACGGCTCTGACATAGAAACATTTTTTAATTTCAAAGACTTGATTTATAAAAAGTTCGGTAAAGGCATAGCCGATCATTTTATGGTGCCTTACAACAAAAAAATATGGTGTGTCGATCCGTCCGAGCTGGGAACCGACTGGATAAAAAACAGGGTTCCGCACGCGCCTATAGAAGATGTGGTTAAATCAGCGCTTGGCATCGAAACGGAAGGATATAAACACCAGTCTGTTTTTTATTATCCTCAAGAAGGCGCTGTTCAATCGTTTATAAACGCTGTGGCGGAAAAGATTAAAGATGAAATCCGCCTTAATTCCCCTGTCGAAAAAATTGAAAAAATTAATGGAAAATGGCAAATTAACGGTGAACCTTTTGACAGAGTTTTCAGTACAATAGCGCTTGACGTTTTTTGCGGTTTGCATAACTGTTTGCCGTCAAGCATAATTGAAAAAGCAAAAACCTTGCGCCATCTCTCGTTGCTGACAGTGCTTATTTGCGTAAAAAAGAAAGATTGTCCGCCTTTATCATGGGTTTATCTTCCTCATGACAATCAGGGAGAGGCAAACAGGCTGACTTTTTTTAGCAATTACAGCCCGAAATTGTGTCCTCAAGAACATACATCAATATTATGCGAAGCTACTTATATGAAAAATTTGACCGATGGACAAAAAAAACAAAAAACTAAAGCTATAGTTGACAGTATGATAAAATTGAATTTTGTATCGAAAAAAGATATAATAGGTGTTTATCACGACTGGATACCTTACGCGTATATCCTGTGCGATAAACAAATGGCTGATAACAGGGATTATATTTTAAACTATTTTGCCGGCGATAAATCCATAAATTTTGCCGGACGGTTCGGAAGTTTTCGATACTATAATATGGATCAGGTAATTAAACAGGTTGACGATTTAATAAAGGATAAATTTTAATAATGATATCGGTTTGCGCAATAATTTATTTGTATTGTTTTATAGTGGTTTTATTTTTAATCGTTTCTTTATGGAATTCATTGGGATACAAAAATATTAAACCTATTGAATATAACGGCGAAAATAACTGCCGGATTTCCGTTATAGTGCCTACCAGAAATGAAATAGCAAATATAAAAGACTGCATTGATTCGCTTCTTAACCAAGATTATCCCGATTATGAAATACTTGTTGTTGACGGTAACTCTACCGATGGAACCCGCGAAATAATAAAAAAATATTCTAAAAAAAATCCCAAAGTTAAATTGGTTGAGGAAACTGCCCTGCCTGAAGGCTGGGTAGGCAAAAATTTTGCCTGCTCGCTTGGCGCTGAACAAGCATCCGGCGACTGGCTGTTTTTTATTGACGCGGATACGGTTCACAATAAACATATGCTAACTTCTGTAATAAATGATATCTATAACAGCAACGTAGACTTTTTCAGCCTGATGACCGGACAAAAACTCGGTTCCCCTTGGGAAAACATTATTTTGCCCAACATATTTTTATGGTTCGGCACAAAGTTTCCTATAAGAAGGGTAAACAGTTTGAAATCTAAAGCCGCGCGTGCCACAGGACAATTTATCGCGGTTCGCAAAGATGTTTATGAGGCAACTGGTGGGCATGCTGTGATTAAAAGGCATATAGTTGAGGATTTCGCGTTTGCGAAACTTGTTAAGCAAGCGGGGTACAGAATAAAAATAGCGGGCGGACGCCTGCTTGTTATAACAAGGATGTACCGTAATTTTAAAAATATTTGGGACGGGTTTGCGAAAAATGTTTTTTTCGCAGCCGGCGGCAATTTGGGTTCTACTGTATGGGCGGTTGTATATGTTTTATCTACACAGGTATTACCGTTCGTTGCGCCGTTTTTGCTTTTTTTTATAGATGATTACAGTTTAAAAATAGTTACAGCCGCTTTTTTCCCGTTGGTTATGGCTTTTGCCATACGGCTGCAGCTTAATTTTTTGCTTAAACTTTCACATCGCTACATCTTCACCATACCGTTAGGCGGAATTATTACCGTTTTCATCCATTTATATTCCGCTTATAAATATTTGTCAGGTAAAGGAATGAGCTGGAAAGGCAGAATTTACAGGTTTGTCGGAAAAAATGTATAAATGGTTGTAATCTTTACTAAATATAAATAGATTGAATCAGTTTGCAATCATCTTTGCAGACCGCTTCGCGTTTGAGAATATGTAATATGGGGTTGTTGCAAAAGTATAGGGAAAATTTCTAAATTTCTGAAAAGTTGATTGATTTTTTAAAAATTATGTTTTTAGGGTATCTATTTTTGTTCTAAACTCGTTTTTACGCAGAAATTTTCTGC
>JAGGZS010000057.1 GCA_021161885.1 bacterium | reverse complement strand
TCGACTTAGAGGGTATAAGCTGATTCCTCTTGTAATGCAGGGAAAACAGTTTGTTGATGGGATACTAAAAGTGGCATAAATATGAAGGATGGGGTATTTTCTCATCCACAACATTTGACAATATCTCCTTTGAGAAGTTAGATATTCTTTATTTTTTCTTTAATCTTCGGGCAATGCTTAACATCCCCATTCCTAAAAGAATAATAGTCGCCGGTTCAGGTACAGTGTTACCCGGGTAGGCGTAAAATGTCAAATCATAATCAATATCGGTATTTGTTCCGTTATCGAGTTTAATATTTGTAATCGCTACAGGACTATCGAACCCGACATAATAATAGATAAGGTCAATACCTTCTGACTCAAACATTCTGGCTGAATAATTATCATTGACCTTACCGGGATCATTTTCATTCCCATTTTTTATAGCGTGGGAAATGGCGTATCTGTAATCATTAGATGCGTTCCATGGATACCAGATATTTGCTTGCTGAATATAGTCCCAGTCTTGGACGCTGCTCGCGGCATATTCGCCTAAAACCTGTGTCGCACTGTTAAATAGTTGAACAGCTCCTACGCCCGGTGCATGATCGAATGACCCCTCAAGCTGTAATCTTCATTTTAGACCTCCTTTTTATATCCTGTTATATTATATCATTTGTCAAGGTTAGCGGAAATTTGATTTGCTAATCAAAAAAAACAAGGACACCTATGAAAAGGCTGTCTGTCAAGTAACTTTTTTATCTATTAAATAAAAATATATATTTACTCAAACAGCACTAACTGGTCGGACGAAGCGGATTTTTTAACCTCCCGTTTATCTAAATGAAACAATTCTTTATCGAGCCGGTCAAGCAGTGAACTTCGGTGCCCGGTTAAAACTCTTCCCCTGAAATGACGTTTTTTTGCGTGCGTTAAATAAAGATATTTTTTGGTTCGGGTGATACCTACATAAAATAACCGTTCTTCCTCAAGCAGTTCGTCTTTATCTTTTTTGCCGAATAACTCAAAGGGCATCATCCCTTGTTCGCATGCAGGTATGAACACCGATTTGAACTCAAGCCCTTTAGCCGCGTGGATTGTCATTAAAGATACCGTTTCAGCGTTTTTATCGAAATCGTCTATGCCTTGGCGGGTAGTGAGGGCGTTAAAAAACGATGAATAATTATTGCTGAAAGGGTAAGCGAGATTAAAAAGCCGTTTTTTTTGTTCTTCATCAATATCGTATTGATTGATAAAAAAGTCTAAAATCGATTCCATAGATTTTTTATCGACGAATAAATCTTTTAATTCGTCATGAAGATTCAGATTTATGTTTTTATCGTTATTTAATTCATCAGGCGTTATGTAGCCGTAATAAAATGTTTTCAGGTCTTTAAGGATAGAATTATACGGTTCTTTTTTGTAAAACGAATTGGACCCGATTACCTGATAGGGAATACCGTGGTTATTGAAAGCGGTAATAATTTCATCAAAAAAAGCGGTTGTTCTGCACAGCACAGCGAAATCGGAAAAACTTTCTATACCGTGTTCCTGCTCGCCGTCGCTGATACCGCTGTCCATGGAGAACGAGCGGACTCCGCCTATCATTTTTTCTATCCGTGACGCTATAAAATCGGCTTCGCTTTTTGATGATTCACATTCAAAAATTTGCGTTTTGATATTTTCGTTATTGCCTGTTAAAACATATTTTTTATTGAGAATTTGTCCTGCCGCCTGCAAAATCAGGTCAGGGCACCGGTAACTTTTATCGAGAGTTATTATAGATAAATCAGGGTAATCCGATTTTATTCGGGATATGAACTTAACATCCGATCCCCGAAACGCGTAAATCGCCTGATCAGGATCGCCTATTACAAACAGGTTCGAATTATCTTCTCCGGCGAGCAGTTTAACTAATTCGTACTGGCGGGCGTTTATGTCTTGGTACTCGTCAACCATGATGTATTTGTACTGCTTGCAGTAAGAAGAGCAAATATCCTGATTTTCACCCAGCAGGATAACCGGCAGATAAATAAGGTCATCCAAATCAAAAGCATTTAGTTTTTTCAGTTCGGTTTCATATTTATCAAAATTCGGCGGGGCAGATTCGGCAACACCCTGTTTAAACCGTTCCGTATCTCTAAGAAATTTTTTAATTTCGGTTTTGTTGAGAGCAAAAATGTTTTCGCAGACAGCCGACTTTTCGTCGTGATCAATAAGGCAGAAATTTTCGGAACGGTTGAAATGGGAACAATGTTTTTTTAATATAGATAATCCCAACGCGTGAAATGTATTTATAAAAATTTGATTGTCCGTCATTTGCTTATCTACCCGTATACGCATTTCTTCAGCGGCTTTATTGGAAAAAGTAATAGCCAAAATATGTTGCGGATTAACAAGATGTTTTTTTATCAGATAAATTATTCGGTCGGTCAGAACCTTTGTTTTGCCCGAACCCGGACCGGCTATAACCATGCAGACTCCGTCTTTATGCTCGACACATTCGGATTGTTTAGGGGTTAAAGATATTTTTTTTGCACTTTTCGGTTTATCAGATTTTAAAAGATTATTTAATAAGGGCAGTTGTCTAGAAAATAAAGCGTCTTGAGCGTCTTTGTTTTTTTTGTTTAACTGCTGGAATTTTTCTATGTTGAACTTAACCGAGTTATGAGATGTGTTTGCCTCAGTTTTTTTAGTCTGCTCGGTTTGCGTATCAAATAAAGAAAATGTTTTATTTGATAACGATTTTATCTCCGACGGTTTAAATACGGTTATTTTGCCGAATTCCCCGTCGTAACCTTCTTCAATATAAACATTATTGTGTCTTAACCGGTTAATTCCCTCTGCCAGAATTTCGTTTCCTGATTTTTTTATATTATCCAAATCGGCGAACAGCAGAGTATAAAAATCGGACCCTATTGAATTGACAATATTAAAATATTCTTTTTTTACAGCTTTGGCGGTTGTTTTTTTGCAAAGAATTTCGGCGATAATATCAGGCAGGGAAGTGATAGAGTAGAATGGTTTTTGCGGAAAATCATCCGCGCACCTGTCTGCCAGTTCGGCAACGCGGTACATAACACCTTTTGTTACCGGTTTTTTACAGACAGGGCACAGTCCGCCGTTTTCAAGGGTTTGCACCGGGTTAAGGCGGATTGCGCATTTTCTGTGTCCGTCGTAATGGTATTTGCCTTCCTGCGGAAAAAACTCTATTGTACCGTTAAAACCCTTGTCGTATTTCAACGCATTATAAATTCCGTCAAAAGATAAATCTGTATCGAAAAGGTTGGCTTCCCGCCCCAGTTTTTCGGGCGAGTGGGCGTCGGAATTGGATACAAGACGAAACGAGTCGAGGAAACTGCAGCTGTAGTTCATCGGCGGATCGCTTGATAACCCTGTCTCCACAGCGAAAATATTCGGCGTCAAATCTTCGTAACATTCCTCTATTGTATCGAACCCTGATTTAGAACCGAGAACAGAGAACCAAGGAGTCCATATATGAGCGGGTATAAGATACGATTTATCAGACGACTCAAGCAGTATTTCCAGAAGATATTTTGAGTCCATCCCGAGAATCGGTCTGCCGTCCGAGCTGATGTTGCCTAATTTATCCAAACGCCGCTGAACTTTTTCGGCAGAATCGAAATTATCGAAAACAAGCAGGTTATGGATTTTTCGCACTTTGCCGTTTTTTTTGTAAATATTGCTTATTTCAGCGGTCAGGATAAAAAAACAGTCGTTGCGCAGTACCGGAGAATTATTATTAAAATTTGTTTGTTCGCAATTTTCCAGCCGAAACTCTTTTTTCAGTTTATATAACTCGTTTCCCGCAGGTTCTAATTTGTCTTTCAGTTCCGATAACCATCCGGGATGAATGCAGTCGCCTGTGCCGACTACGTTAATTCCTTTAAGGCGCGACCAGAAATCAATGTATTCCGGTATAAGTTTTTTGCTTGTGGCGATAGAATAATGGGAATGAATATGAAAATCGGCTATAAAATTCAGTTTTAATATCTCCATTATAAAGAATGTAAGTTTTTTGTTAATTACCCGAAATTGTAATGCTTTTTGATATCTTGCTCAATAATCCATTCACAGGACATACCTTTTGGGAAAACGACAAAGTCGCCGGCGGAAAAAGTGAATTTTTCTCCGGTTTCATTAATAACAGCGGCTTTACCCTGAAGAATAAGGCAGGATTCCTGTTCTGAATATTGCCATGGAAAAGAGCTTATTTCTTTTTCCCAAATAGGCCATGATGAGGCATTAGCTTTATCCTGTTGCGTGGCTTTTTTTATTACAGGTTTCATAATGGCTCCTTTTTTTTAATTTGTAACGGAAAAATTTATTCAAGCTATTTTAATTTATAATTTTTTCCGGAAAAATTCTATACATTTTATGGAAAATTAAAATTATATACAGGGAAAATTATTTTTTGACTAAATCGTTGTTAGGTATTTTAAATTTTGATAAATAATGGGTTATGCCCTCAAGTTTTGACATAATTTTTTTTATTTTTCTTCGCGCTCTGCATAATCGAATGCCGATGTTTGCCTTTGAACAGTTAAGTATTTCGCTGGCTTCCTTGTAAGAATAACCGTACACTTCGCAAATAAGCATTACTTCACGGTATTTTAAAGGTAGGGAATGGATAGTTTTTTCGATAATTTGGTTTAATTCCTTAAGTTCGGCGGTGTCATCGGGAAGTTCGGTTACGTCGGGTATAATGTCGATAAGTTCAGATTCGTGGTCGTCGTGGAAAAATTTAGTTTGCAAAGAGATGCCTGAACTTTTTTTACGCCGCTGGCTGCGGAGCTCATTTTTGCTTAAATTAGTAGCTATTTTAAATATCCAAGACGACACTTTGCCTGTTTGCCTGTATGTGCCCAGATGCCGGTAAACCTGCAAAAAAGTTTCCTGAGTAATTTCTTCCGCCTTCTGGAAATCGCTAACTATACGATTGACATAATTGAGAATTTTTTTAAGGAATCTATTATGCAGCGCGTCAAACGCCTTAAGGTTATTCTCTTTTGCTAGAAGGATAAGTTCTTCGTCAGTATATTTGTCAAACTGCCCGTCATCACAATACATTTAGTAAAGCCTCGATTGAGATATTGCACTTTTTTGTCTTACCCCCCTAATAAAGAATATACCATATTTGAGGAAATTTGCAAATAAATTTTACAAATTACAACTTAATTATCGGTATATCCGTTTTTATACAATGCTATTATTAAAAAAAAATTATTTTGCGAGAAGCCCTTTTATTACAGTTTCCATATCTTCAGCGTTACGGTAACCGATGTGTTTATCTCTGATATTGCCTTCACGGTCGATAATAAAAGATGTAGGGATAGCGTTTATCTGCCCGAATTTTCTGCTCACTTCTCTTGAGCCGAGAAGCACAGTATATGCAATATTGGCGTTATCAACAAAACTTTGGACAGTTTGTGTGCCGCCTTCGTCAAGGGAAACCGCTAATATCTCAACGCCTTTACTTTTGTAGTTATTGTAGATTTTAGTAAGTTCCGGAATCATTTTGCGGCACGGCGGGCACCATGTTGCCCAGAAATCTAAAATTACTATTTTGCCTTTCATACTGCTTAGCTTAACTGGAGTACCGTCAAGTTTAGGAAGTTCGAAATCAGGGGCGATACCCATTGACACAAACTGTTTTTTTATTGCCTGTTTTGTTTGTTGTGTTGCTACGGCTTTGGTTACTTTATTTGTATCTGTTTGCGCTTGGGTTTGTTTAACAGGGGTTACTTGCTGCTGTTTTGGTTCCTCTTTTTTTCCGCATCCGTTTATAATTAAGGCAAATCCGAGTATAGTTGTAAATAATGTTTGTTTTTTCATAAAAATCTCCTTTTTGATATGAACTATAAAATTTAGTGCTAAATATTTATATATTATCTAATTATTTTGTTTCTTTGGAAAGAACTTTTTTGTTTTTTGATTTTATAAGGTAAATATTTCTTATATATACGATAAACCCGAAACTTTGCCCGAGAATAAAAACGGGGTCTTTCCTGAAAACAGCGTAAGACAGAAGTAATGCGCCCCCTATTAGGCTTAGATACCAGAAAATATACGGCACAACGCTTTCGCGTTTAAACTCTGATACTATCCATTGGACAAGAAATCTTGAAAAAAAAGCGCCTTGCCCGATAAAACCGATAATATACATTATTGTAGAAAAGTTAACGTTACCGCTAACATTATTCATCTGATTTCTCCTTGTATCTAAAATGTCTTTTTATCATCCATTTTACGGCAAAAAGGTCGTATAACGATTTAAACAGCCTGTTCGCTACAGTGTATTTTGATTTCCCTTTGAACCTATGCCTGTGGTTTACTTCTATTTGAGTTGATGTATATCCTTCAAGTTCAATTAAAATCGGTATGAAGCGATGAAGCCCGTCAAATAATTTTATTGAAGATACGCATTTTTTCTTAAACGCTTTTAATCCGCATCCTGTATCGTGAATATTGTCTTTGGTAACCATTCTTCGGAAATTATTGGCGATTTTTGAGGAAATTCGTTTTTTGAAAGTATCCTGCCTGTTTTTTCGCCATCCGTAAGCTGCGTCATAATATTTTAGGGCGTCTATAAGTTTAGGCATATCTGCGGGGTCGTTTTGCATATCCGCGTCGCACATTATGATGATATTGCCTTTAGCCCTTTTAAACCCGCAGTCCAATGCCGCTGTTAAACCATTGTTTTTGGTAAAACTTATTATCCTGATTTCCGGAAATTTTGTCTTGTTTAGTTTTAAAATTTTATATGTATTGTCCGTACTTCCGTCGTTAACGCATACAATTTCGTATTTTTTATTTAACGGTTTTAGCGCATTGGTTATTTGGGTTATTAACGGCATAATATTATCCTGTTCGTTATAACAGGGTAATACAACGGATATGTCTATATCGCTCAAACTTTTCCTCCAGAATTTCTGCCGGTTATAACGACCATCGTGTTATGCTTTTTCGTGAAATTTTTATAACGGAAAATAATGTTGTATGATTTATCCGAAACATTTTTCATGCGTAATAAATCTTTTTCCCGCATAATGACAAAAAGCGGACTGCCTGCGGAAATATCTGATAATTTGGAGTTGAGCTCTTCTTCGCTTTTTATAGGATGGATGTATTGTTTCAGATAATAAATAATGTACGGTTTTGAGTAGTCGTAAGACATAAGGGTATATTTTTCAGGAAGTTCGTTTGTTAATCGCTCACAAAAATCAACTGCTGAAAATCGTTTGTTTAAAACAGGAAACAGCGATATGAATATCAAGTATCCGAGAGAAGAAATAAATACAAGTGTATATAGGTAAGATTGTTTCAATAAAATAATTTTTTTGCCGAATATTTTTACACAAGAACATTTTGATAAAAATAAAGCTAAGGAAATTATAACGAATGGATATAAAGGTACCAGATAATATGATCGTTTTGAACCGCATAAGCTGAAAAATATTAAAGCCGGCAGGAAAAAAGATATTGGAAATTTATATTCGTTTAATGTCTTGTTTTTGTAAATATCCCAAACCCAAAAAGGCAGAAAAATGCCCCACGGCAGAAAATATAACGGGAAGCGGACGATAAAATAATACAATGGGCGCTGATGGTCATAAGCCGACGCGTACCTTGAGACGGTTTCTTTATAGAAAACAGAAAAAGCGGTGTCTATTCGATGATAAACCGCTATAAGCCAAGGCGTTACTGTAATCGAGAAAACAATAAAACCGGTAATCCAGCAAAAATGTTTCAACTCTTTTATCTTAGACGACCATAACAGGTAAGCAACTATTCCAATCCACGGGATGATAAAACCGACCGGTCCTTTAGTCATAGCCGCTAATCCCAAGCAAAAGTGCATGGGAATATAAAAGAATTTTTTGCGGTGAACTTGAGCTTTTAATCCATAAACAAAAAACAAACAGGCGGCTACTTCAAACATAGCAAGCATCATATCGAGCATAGCCTCCTGAGACTGCCAGAAAAAGAAATATGTGGTTGCCAGCATAATAGACGACGAAAAAGCTGTTTTCTCTCCATATAGTTTTTTAACCATTAAAAACAAGAAGATTAAGGTTAAAACAGCGCATACTGAGGCTGGAAATCGGGCTGACCATTCTGTAACATGGTTATTGCACAATAATTTAGCAGTCAGGGCTACCGCCCAGAAATATAAGGGAGGTTTTGTTAATCGGGGCTGATTGTTAAGATGGGGGATAACCCAGTCGCCGGAATCGATCATTTCCTGAGCTATCTGCGCGGTTCTCGCTTCTGAAGTGCCCCATAAATTCCTTGTTTTCTGGCCGGTCATAAAAAGGATTATACCTAACAGGATAATAAAAACCAGTTTAAACTTTGATTGGTTAAAATAATTCATAATCAACGTTACTCCATAGATTTTTCAGCTGATTTAATGGAAGGATAAATTGAAAATATGTTGTCTAAAGCGGTAAGTTTTATTATTTTAAAAACTTCGTCCTTTATCTCTGTAAGATAAAGTTTCTGCCCTGCTTTTTTGATATGCGTGAAAAGAAAAACCAGTATCCCCAACCCTCGGCTGTCTAAATAAGTAACATTTTTAAGATCGATAACAACAGGCTTGTTTATCAGCGGTATTTTATCTTTAAATTGACAGGGGATGTCATGGCACGAAGGCGTTTTCATCTCACCGTTAATTGTAATTAAATAATATTTTTGTTCCGTTTTAATTGAAAATTCCATGTTAATGAAATCCTTATTTGTTTTAATTTTGTTCAACTCGAATAAGCAAAATGAACATAAAAATAACCATAATAAGCGTGGTTACGCTTGATATTGGAAAAACAGGAGATTTTACTATAGGAATAATGATGTCAAGAGTCAAGCCTAAAATAAATGCCAACACAGCAAGAGAAGCCAAAAGAAAATTGGATTGTAAAATAAGGTAGCGTAATTTTAAATTATATAAAACCACGGCAGTCCTTTTTAGATGTCCCAGTAAAAGCACAGCGCCCCATACTGAATATGAAAGAAAGTATCCAAGCCATAAAAGGAAAACAGGCATTTTATAAACAATGCTTCTCGATAAATTGCCGAATATATTCCTGCGCGTCGTGGCGATAATTAACTGCAGTCCGCTGAAATCTATCATGATAAGCATAATAAAAATAATCGCCGGGCAAATAAGCATTAAACGTTTGCCGAGAGAAATTTTTTCGTGCATAAAACATAAAATAAAATAAACAAAAAACGATGGAATTATCCAAATGCCCAGCAAAGATAGGCGCAGTAGAATTTCTAAAAAATTTTCAGATAAGGGAAGTGTTTTTATAATCTGCTGGGCGTACCAGAAACAAATGGTAACAATCCATAAAGAAAAAGCCTTGTTGACGCGCTGAAAAGATTTATTGCCGCGAATAGATAAAAAAAGCGCAAAACTAACATTTACTATCGCAAGAATTAATAATAAAAAACCTTCTTTTTGCATGGTTCACCTTACGTGTTATTTTACAAGTTAAAAAAGTCGTCATCGAATTCAACATCAGACTGAAAATTTTTAAAATATCCGCCGTCTATCATTTTGCCTTTTAAATCGAACTGTTCTATAAAAACAGGGATATTATTTTTTTTGGAAATTTTTATTTTAGCGCTGTTTTTGTCGTTGACTATTTTATAGGTAATTGAGTTGTCGTCTTCCTCGTAAACCGAAACTTCGACAGCCTTGTTTAAATCGGCTATTATTTGTTTCATAAGCGCGCCCAAAGATGATTTGTAAATAGGGTAGTTAGAATCGTCCATACCTAATTTTGAATCCGGATTAATGTCTATTACAAACGGAAGCCATGATGGAGCTGCTTTCATTTTTCCGTTGGTATACACAGCTATCTGGCCTCGTTTTTTTTTGGGGCTTAACCATTCAATACGTATGTTCAGAGGAGCTTTGAAATTATAAGAAAGAATATTCTCTTTGCGCCTTCTCTTTTTGTAGGTTATGTTTTTAACTATATATTTGTACGATTGATAACTGTTGATTTTTTCGGATATTTTTTTGATCTCGCTGATTACATATTTATCAATTTTTTTGGCGAAACAATTATTTATCAAAAAAAAATAAGAGGACAAAATAAAGCAGAATAATGCTGTTATATAGATTTTTTTTGTTGTTAACATAAAGGCATATAATTTTTTCTGTATATAAATATTGAAATTATGGTTTAATAAAAACAAAGCAAAATTTTTTTGCTTTACAATACCATGAGAGCGGTATTGTTGCCAGAATAATTTTTGTTTCAGCTGATTTATTAATAAATTTTTTTATGGTAAATAATAAAATTTGGATTTAGGAGGTAAACAAGTGCGTTGCCCTTTTTGTGCTTTTTTAGAAGACCGTGTAGTCGATTCCCGGCTTTGCCAAGACGGCAAAGCTATACGCCGACGCAGAGAATGTTTAAATTGCCAAAACCGGTTTACCACTTATGAAACGCTTGAACGCCCTAATATCAGGGTAATCAAAAAAGACGGAAGCCGTGAACCGTTTGATAAACAGAAAATTTTAAACGGATTAATGAAAGCGTGCGAGAAACGCCCTGTCAGCCTCGAGAAAATTGAATTTATCGCTTCCGAAGTGGAACGCTATATTGAAAACCAAAATATCCGTGAAGTATCTACCCGAAAAATAGGCGAACAGATTATGGAACAGCTTCAGCGTATTGATGAAGTCGCTTTTGTCAGGTTCGCCTCTGTTTACAGGCAGTTTAAAGATGTTACGCAGTTTATGAATGAAATAATGAGCTTAATATCCGATAAACGCCGTGAAGATTAACATCATACCAGAAAAAAGTTTTTTTATTGGTTCTGGTTTACATACTTTGTCAGGTCAACCAGTTTCGCGTTTTTCTTAACGTTATCTATCCATTCCTGAAAAATAAGGTATTTTTTCTGTAATCCCATTTGCGAGGCAAGTTCTGCTTTTTTTGTTTCGTCTAAATTTGCTAAATCAGCTTCTTGGTAATCTAAAGCATGCCCGATAAAAAAGCCTTTTGAAGTTTCAATAGGGATGCTTATCTCATCGGATTTAAGAGTAAACAGTTTATTTCCGAGTTCAGAAGCGAATCCGAGTTTAGGATCAGGGGATTTGATAGTGAACGGGGTGGTTGTATCTACTTTAAATCCTGCTTTTTCTACAGCTTCGGCAAAGGATATTTTGTCGTTAAGCACACTGTTTTTTATTTGTTGAGCCAGTTTGTCCGCTTCAATTTTTGCCTGACCTTTGGCATTTTCCCGTTTATAATCGCGTTCTACGCGATCTTTGATTTCACTGAGTTCAGGAAGTACTCCTGATTGTTTATCAATGGGGGACAGTATGTAATAAGCCAGGTCTGTTTTAATGATTTCGCTTACGTTAAAAAGGTCAAGATCAAATGCTTGTTTATGAAAATCGGGAGAGTTTCCTATATGTGGTATATTATAAGGGCTTGAAAAGAAACCTGTTTCTTTAACTTTTAACCCTAATTCCGCTGCGGTTTTAACCATTGCTTCGCGGTCATCGCTTTTGTAGTAACATTCTTCAATAAGTTCACGGGCGTAAGCATCGGCTCTGCTGGTTTTTAATTTTTCCATTACCTTATCTTTTATATCTTCGAAAGCAGGTATTGATTCTTCTTTAACTTCTTCAGCTTTGATGATATGATAACCGAACCTTGTTTTAACGAGCCCGTCATAAATTTCACCTGCTTTTAAAGAAAAAGCCGCTTGTTCAAAAGGAGGCACCATTGCCCCTTTCCCAAAAAAACCGAGGTCTCCGCCTTGTGAAGCGGACGGCCCTTCTGAATTTTCTTTTGCCAGTTCGGCAAAATCTTCACCGGCTTTTGCCCGTTCGAGTATTTTTTCAGCTCGTTTTTTTATGGATTGGACAACCGATTCATCAGCGGATTGCGGTACTTTGAACAGGATATGTCTGGCGTGAACCTGATGTTCCTGCTTGAATTCGTCTAAGTTGTCTTCATAATATGTTCTGCCGTCGTTTTCCGATACTTTAACGGACGGCATTTGGTCGGCTATGCTTACTTCTACATAGTCTACGTTGACTTCAGCCGGTTTTCTGTAATTATCTTTATTCTGTTCAAAATATTCCTGTATTTCGTTGTCTGTGGGGTTTAATTTATCCTGATAATCTTTGGAATTAAAAAGGACAAATTCTAAAGTTAATCGTTCGTTATCCTCTTTATACCGGTCAATGATTTCTATATCGGTTAATTTAACGCCGTCAAGCAGAATATCGCGTAATCTTTCTATCATTAAAGAATCGCGGGTGGTTGCTTCATACATTTGCGGGCTTATCCGGTTTCTTTGGAGTACATCCATATAAAAAGTCCGGTCGAACCTGCCGCCGCGTTTAAATATTTGCGCTATTCGTTTTGCTACTTGTTCGTCGCTGACAATGATTTGGTATTTTTTAGCTTCGTCAAGCAGTATTAAGCGGTTCCAAGTTGATTCGTTCACTTGGTCCGGTTCTAATGTTTTGTTTGACAATAAGGCGTCCCATAATATAGCCAGTTGTGATTTGCGGTATTCTCTCGTGCCGATTTTTCTTCCGTTTATTTCACCCATTATTTTTCTTGTGGGCGCTTTAAAAAGACTGCTTACGCCCCATAACGCGAAAGCGGGTATAATAGCGAGCATAATAATGATAAAAATAATTTTCATTTTTTTTCTTAAAAGTAGCAACATAATCGGCGGTTCCTCTGGTTCTATTTTGGTTTATAAAAAGTTTATAAAAATTAATGTTCAATAAGTTCAATTATAGTAGCGACGGCAAGGGTTATTACATATAAAATTAGTACAGCAAGACTTATCTCGCTTTTATAAGTTTTGTAAAAATCCTGAAATTTTGTTTTTATAGATTTTGTATTGGCGGATATTTCGGATTGAGACATATTATCCTGTTCTTTGGCTTTAGTTTCTTTTTT
>JAGGZS010000253.1 GCA_021161885.1 bacterium | reverse complement strand
GCGTCATCGTGATGGCCGCGGTCAACGTGGTCTTACCGTGATCTACGTGCCCTATCGTACCGATATTCACATGCGGTTTTGTCCTCTCGAATTTCTCCTTTGCCATTTCTCTCTCCTTCTTTTTATAAGAAAAACCAACAACTCCTGAAAAAATTTCAACTTTTATAACAAAGCCCTCGACCGGGATCGAACCGGTGACCTCATGCTTACCATGCATGTGCTCTACCTGCTGAGCTACGAGGGCAGAACACATTTATCCAAAGGAATAAATGCGCAATATTATACATGAAACAATGAAATCAAGTCAACAATAAAAATATACAAAAAACTATTACTCATCTATCAACCGTTTACGGCGGATAAATAATTCAAGTTTTTCTAACTCAATATATATTATATGTTATGCCCGTACCGGACGTTATTGCATTCCCATTAAAAAAAAATATTTGGAGCGAGCGATGGGGATCGAACCCACATGACTGGCTTGGAAGGCCAGAGCTCTACCATTGAGCTACGCTCGCTTACCTAAAATATCAAGTAAGTTCCCAATATAAAGAATGGTGGGGAGAGGAGGATTCGAACCTCCGAAGGCATGTGCCGACAGATTTACAGTCTGTTCCATTTGACCGCTTTGGTATCTCCCCGCTTCAATTTAAAAATATTAACCGTCAAAGCTGGCGATGGGACTTGAACCCGCAACCTGCTGATTACAAATCAGCTGCTCTACCGATTGAGCTACGCCAGCTAAATACTATTTAACAAGGAACATAATAAATATAATGTTTTGATTTTATACAGAAAAACAGTAATAAAAGTCAAGTGATTTTCTGAAATTTCTCAAAAATTTTTTATACAAATATACATTGATGCAATAAAACGGTACAGGAAATATAAAATAAAATCATGATAAGAAACAAAAGTTATTTCTATTACCGGAAATAATTTTTTATTTTTTTCCAAAAAGAAATTTTTTCGGCTACCGAATTTCTAGTTTCAAGTATAATTGAAAATTCTTTTTTATCTCCGATAGACACCACTGCCGCCCCGATTTTTTGTCCCTCGGCGACCGGAGCTGTCAAGTATTCGGGCAGGCTGTATCCTATTTTTATATCCGCTTCTTTTTCTTTTGGTATAACAAAAGATTCAGAACCCGATATTTTAAGCCCGACTTCATCTTCAAGACCGCCCTTTACGGGAATTTCCGCTAACCCGGGCAAATCGGATATAGTAATGTATTTAAAATTATCAAAACCGTAATCCAGTAAATTAGACGATATCATAAACCGCGCGTTTTTTGTTGCCGCTCCCATAACAACGGCTATTAAATTAAAATTATCTCTTTTAGCCATTGTAACTACGGAAAAACCCGATGCCCTGATATAACCTGTCTTTAAGCCGTATACATCTTTGCGTTTCCATAATAACTTATTAGTGCTCATTAATTGAAACGCCCCGTTTCTTACGGAATCCATTTTTATATTTGTGTACTTAAAAATTTCAGGATAAAACAGAAAAACATATCTTGCGAGCTGAGCCATATCAAACGCGCAAGTATATTGTTTTGATGCGGCATTTTTCTTAGGCAGTCCATGAGCGTTATAAAAATGAGTATTTTTAAGTTCGAGTTCCTTTGCTTTAGCATTCATATCTTTGACAAAATTATCGTGTGATCCTGCGATAACCTGAGCGAGCTGATAAGCTGAATCATTTGCCGAAAAAATAGCCACAGACTTTATAAGCTCTTCAAGAGTAAGGTATTCGCCTTCTTTTAGATATATCTGGCGTCCGCCTATTCGGCTTGCTTTGCGGGTTATCCTGATTTTGGTTTGAATATCTAATTTTTTTTCTTTTATATAATCAAAGGTTAAAATAAGTGTCATAATTTTAACTAAACTCGCCGGAATAAGTCGTTTATTCGGATTTTTCGCGTACAATATTTTACCGGTATTTGGTTCCATTAAAATTGCCGAAGGAACCGCAGCAGCAAATTTTTTTTTACGGGCGTAAGAATTGCCGATTAATAAAAAAGAAATAACCGTTAAAATTAAAAATATAAATGCAGTTCGATATTTTTTCAATTTAATCATGATAACACCGGTTGTTTAGACAATTAATCTTTTCTTAATACATAAAATAGCTAACGATACGCAAAGAGGCATAAAAACCGCCAAAAAAATAATATCGTAAAAAACAGAGTATGAAAACGAGCCTAACAGTAACGATCTTATAATATTAACGCTATGGGTTAAAGGTATAAAATAAGAAATTTTCTGAAAAATAATCGGAAGCTCATTTATGGGCAGAATAATTCCAGACAGAAAAAACATCGGCGTACAGCAGCCCGTTATGTAAAAATTAAAGGTATTAATATCTTTCACCCACGATGTAATAATCAAAGCCAACGCGCCGTAAATAACAGCTGTTGCCCCCCCTATAAAAGGCGCAAAAACGCAGAAAGGCGAATTGACAAACCCTAACAAAGAAATAACCAGCAGAACCGCGCTTGAAAAGAAAAAACCTTTTGCGCCCGCCCACAATATTTCCCCTAAGAATGCATCGAAAATGCTTATTGGGGTTGACAGGATAGAATCGTAAATATTCTCAAACTCCATTCTGACATAGGTTCCGTATGTCAGCTCGAAAGTGGCTGTGAACATAGCTGTTGAGGCGACAAGCCCTGAAGCTACGAACTGGCTGTACTTCATACCGGCTATGTTATCTATATGCCTGCCGAGTCCAATTCCTATTGCCGCAAGAAAAACAATCGGTTCCACAAAAGGAGGAAAGCCATTGGAAAACAGATGTTTGCAGTAACATTTCTGATGCCTTAGAAAAATAGAAAAAACCCGCTGAAAAAATCCGGGAACGTGTATTTCTATCATTGTGATAATCCTCTTCCGGTTAGTTTCAGGAACAAATCCTCAAGAGTAGAATTGCGGATAAGTTTTGATTCTAAATTAAATTCTTCCGCGGTCAGCGACAGGAACTGCTCCGAATCGGAATAAACATAACATCGTGAACCATAAACTTCCGTATAACATTTAGGGCGATCAAACCTAAACTGATCGGCACACAAATTGCCGTTTAAGCTCAATTCCATTACATATTTAGACAAATGTTCAGCGACAAGTTTATGCGGATTGCCCGCCATTAAAATGCGTCCTTTATCCATAATAACCAGCTGGTCGCACAGCTGGCTCGCCTCTTCAAGATAATGGGTAGTAAGGAGCATAGTTACACCTGAACTTTTCAGTTCCCTCAGTTTTTCCCAGATAAGATGCCTGACCTGCGGGTCAAGCCCTGTTGTTGGTTCATCAAGAATAAGTATGCGGGGATTATGCAAAAGAGCCCTTAGTATGACAAGGCGCCTTTTCATTCCGCCTGAAAGTTCCCGTATGGGCGAATCCATTTTTTTATCAAGTTCCATAAACGAAATAAGTTCTTTTATTCTTGGTTTATAGAGGTTAGGGGGTAATCCGAAAAAGCGGGCGTAAATAACTAAGTTTTCCCCAACTGTAAGTTGCGGGTCAAGATTATTGTCCTGGGGCACAACCCCTATTATAGATTTAATTTTAGCCGCGCATTTTTCAGGCGTCATATCATATATTTTAAGTTCGCCCTCGGTAATCGGGCTAAGGCAGTATATCATTTTCATAGTTGTGGTTTTTCCCGCTCCGTTCGGTCCTAAAAAGCCAAAACACTGAGAACTTTCAACTTCAAAATCTATGCCGTTTACGGAATTAAAACCATTATATGATTTTGATAAATTTTTCGCTTTTATTACAATTTGCGCCATTATTAAAACTCGCTCTGATATATACTGGTTAATCCTTTTAATTGATTGAAAAATCGAACTATGCTAAACTAACTGCACTTATTAAGTAAAGATTTTTTGAACTTTTTTTATTACTTACACATTATTATTCAGATACGAAACAGGGGGCGAAATGAAAAATTTTTTCTTTGATGTTTTCTTATTGGTTATCGCACCGTTTATGTTAATGCCAACCGATTTATCCGCGCTCACTGCCGACCATGTTCTTGTGGTATATAACGGCAGTAATAGAGACTCTGTAAAAATGGCGCAAGAATACCGAAAATTAAGGTCTATCCCTGATAAAAATATGTGTTATGTTATTTGCCCGTCACGGGAAACAATAAACAGGGATACATACAATGAAAAAATAAGAGACCCAATAAGAAAATATATTGCCGAGAACAATCTGAAAGATAAAATATTCTGTATTGCCCTTATATACGGTATGCCTTTAAAAATAACAGAAGGTAAGATAAATAAGCTCAATAACGAGATAAACAAACTGAAGCGCATAATAAAGGATAAGAAAAAATTCATTAAGGCGGAAAATGCAATAAAACTGTTAAACAAGGAAATCAAAGAAAAAAAATCAACAATTAAGTCGATTAAAAAAGAACGGCGCGAGGCATCAGTCGATTCAGAACTGAATATGTTGTTTGAGGACAATTATAATCTTGCCGGATGGCTTGTGAACCCGTATTATTTTTATGTGCATAAAACCCTTGTCCCCTTTTCAAAAAAATTTAATATCGTTATGGTCAGCCGTATTGACGGCCCTACTTACGAATCAGCGATACAACTGGTTCATAATGCTCTTGAAGCGGAAAAATACGGGCTACACGGTAACGCTTATATAGATGCCAGAGGTTTAAAATCAAACGGCGCTTACGGCGATATGGATAAACTGCTGGTAATTACTTCCAAATTTCTTCGGGCAAAAGGGTTTAATACCACTCTTGAAAATACGTCCAAATTATTCGGCAAAGGCAAATGTCCGAATACGGCAATTTACTGGGGATGGTACGCTTTACAAAATTACCATGATTCGTTCACGTTTGTGCCAGGTGCTATAGGCGTGCATATAGCTTCATCAGAATGCGTATCTTTAAGAAAACCGAGGTACTGGTGCCCGGAATTTATCAAAAGAGGAATTACCGTTACCATGGGACCTGTAAACGAACCTTATGTGCAGGCGTTTCCTCATCCGATTGTATTTTTCACGGCATTACTAAACGGGTTCAGTGTTGCGGAGTCTTACTATATCGCCCAGACTGGGGTATCGTGGCAAATGGTGCTTATAGCCGATCCATTATATACACCTTTTAGGAAATAACAGAAAAAAAATTCCTTATTTATCTGAAGATACCTTGTCTTTTTCTATACGACCGGCAAGACCTTCCGAAAAAGGCTCGATATCAAAATATTTTTTCATTAATTTAATAATTTTTTGCTGTTTCCATCTTTTAATTTTCCAGCCTTTGAATACATAAGTAAAAAAGAAATGATAAAATAATCCTATACCCCATCCGCAAAGAGGATAAACGCTCCAGATAATTTGCGGACTATACATTATATTAATAAAAACAAATGTACCGTTTGTGAGCAAAAAAACCAATAGATGCATCCAAAACAACGCTTTTCGCTCAAACCGTTCGCTCTGCATAGGATTTTTACTAAAAACATCGACAAGAATATAAGCGTATAAATAATTACTGACAAGCATAATGCCCCAAAACCAAGCGGGCCAGAACGACCACCATAAACCTTCAAAATTCATTACATTAATTAAAACGAGCAACCCGACAACAGTAAGATAAATTGAACAATGGAACATAAAAAACATTCTGTTTTGGACTATTCTTTTCGCAATATTATAAT
>JAGGZS010000040.1 GCA_021161885.1 bacterium | reverse complement strand
GATTATTTTCGTATTAAAAGAAAAACCGCAAATTTTTTCTAACTTATATCTGCTATAAATACTTACAGGTATAGTCAGGTCTACTTTTTTTACAGCGAATTTAATAATATTTTTTTTAATGAAATCATCATTCGATAAAGCCAATACTGCCTCTCCGGATTCAGTCAGTACAGACGGTATTTTTACGGACGATTTAATTAACCCGAATAAAAAAGCGTGAGGAAAAACCCCATGGATATTTATTACGTAAATATTATATTTTTTTATGGTTTTGTGCAGATAAATCAGCTCAAATAAACAAAAAAACGGAAAAATCAGTTTAGCAAAAAAATTTTGCCTTAATGAAACTAACAAACCGTCTTCATTGCTTAGCGCCTGCCATTTTCGCGGATAAAAATAAGGAAACCTTATCACAGTAATATCATCCATATCCTGATGTACAGCCGCACAGAAACAATGGGGGCATAAAACATAAACTTTATAGTACCGGGATAAAGACTGCGCAAGCCCTTTCACTGCCCGCGATACTGCCGTATCGCCTTCCCAGCGTGGAAATTCATCGGTTAAGATCAATAGATTGCGTTTCATTAATTATTTTTTCTTTTTTTTAATAAATTTTCTCTCTTCACCTTTTAAAAGACGTTTTATATTTGAGCGGTGCATAAAAACAACAACTGCCGCTAACAAAACCGAAATAAAAACATATACAACCGGTTTTCTAAAAAACATCATAATCATCGGCAGCGAAATTACAGCTGCAATAGAAGAAATAGATACAATATTTGTCAATAACACAAAAAATATCCAAATTCCAGTTGTAATTAAAGTAGGGATTAAGGCGATGTTGAGAAAAATTCCGCATCCGACGGCAATACCTTTTCCTCCTTTAAACCCGATATATACAGGCCATATATGTCCGCAGACAGTTACGATGCCTGCAACAGCCGCAAAAATTTCTAAAGAAAAAGGATATAAATTATTATATGTGTGCTCGACAAAAAAAATAGACAAATATCCTTTGCCGATATCCATCAGTAACGTGATAATCCCGGGCACCACTCCCAACACCCTAAGCGCGTTAGTGAACCCGACATTACCGCTTCCGTGATTGCGTATATCTAAATTTTTGACTAATTTACCCATAATATACGCTGAAGGGACAGCGCCTATCAAGTAACATACTAACAAAACTAAACTTGCTTCAACTGTATATGCCGGCAAAAAAGTCGCCTCCTACTTAGATTTTGTTTTTAAAATTACAGGTGTTCCGTTAAAATCAAACAGGTATCTTAATTTATTCAATAAATATTTTTTATAATTATCCGTCAGGCACCGTCCGCTGTTCACAAATAAAGTAATTGTAGGCGGTTTTATACCGGTTTGGACGGCATAATAAATTTTCAGCCGTTTTTGATTTTGTAACGGAGGCGGATAATACTGCAATGCGTCGGATACCATTTTATTCAATAACGGCGTATTTACTTTCTTTGATGCGTTCGCCATTATTTTAGGTATTTGTTTAAAAATAGATTTTAAGTTTTTTTTGTCTTTAGCTGATATAAATACTGTGGGCACATGTGATATAAACCGTATTTTCTTCTCAATATTTTTCAGGAAATCAGCCTGCTTAATCCCCTTGACCAAATCCCATTTATTAAATATAAGGATCATTCCTTTGCCGGCATCAGTCGCCATATTGATGATCCTGTCGTCCTGTCGGGTTACTCCGGCTGTCGCGTCAATGAGCATTAAAACCAAGTCAGACCTTTTAATCGCGTCATGCGTCCTGAAAAAAGCGTAAGTTTCCACATTGGTGTCAAATTTTTTCTTATGCCGTATGCCGGCGGTATCTACAAAAAGATATTTTTTTTCGTTAAACGTTACTACCGTATCAATAATATCCCGAGTAGTTCCGGGTACGCAATCGACCATTGCGCGTTCTTCATTCAATAACGCGTTAAGAAGTGTGGATTTGCCTACATTGGGTTTGCCGACAATAGTTATTTTGTCATAACTGAACTCAATTTTATCTAATTTTTTCGGAAAATACGACACAACTTCTTCCAGTAAATCGTCTATTCCAAGTCCGTGCAGAGCGGATACCGGAAATATTCTATCAAACCCGAGAGAATAAAAATCGTTAATCAACCTCATTTCTTCTACATAATCGACCTTATTGACCGTTAGAATGATCGGTTTAGAAAAATTACGCAGAAATTTGGTTATTTCTTTATCATATGGATTTAATCCTTCATGTTTATCCACGATAAAGATTATTACAGATGCTTCATTTATAGCGAAATCTACCTGTTCTTTTATTCGCTGGCTTATTGAACAATTTTTTTCAAAATCCAAGCCGCCCGTATCAATTAATTCACAATGGTAATCATCCCATTGCATTGTTTGGTAAACACGGTCGCGCGTAACCCCGCTTTGAGGGTCTACTATTGATTTCCGTTGTCCGATAAGACGGTTAAATAAAGAAGATTTTCCAACGTTTGGGCGTCCGACAATAACAACTTTAGGCAAAGATTCCATTTATTTTGTTTCCCTGATAAGCTAAATTTTTTTATAATGTTTGGTTGTTAATAAGTTTTGTCTCGCGATAAATATAATTTATTCCCGAAACAATAGTAAAAACAAATGTTATATAAAAAAAATAAGTACATACTGAATGCTGGATTAAAACCAGAAAAACAGTAACCATTTGTAAAAAAGTGGTTATTTTGCCTGTTAGCAGAGGTGAAAATTTTATTTTTCCAAAAAGTAAATATAATATCAATGCGCCGGCAAGAATAAGAATATCCCTGCTTATAATAGTAACAACGAGCCATGAGGGTATTTTGTATTTAAACCCCAAAGGGATACTTAATATAATGGTTGTTGACATAAGCAGTAATTTATCCGCAAACGGATCGAGAATGGCGCCAAGCAAAGTTTTTTGTTTGTAAACACGAGCGATAAACCCATCGGCGGCATCGCTTATTATTGCAAGGCAAAGCAGTATTATCGCGGTCAACCGAATATTAAATAATTCCGATGCAGAGGCATTGAGATTTATTTGTTCACGGTAGTGTAAAAGAAGACCTACTATAATCGGTGTGCAGAATAACCGAAAAAAAGTAACTCGATTAGCCCAGTTTAACATTCAGCTACCCCTTGAGATTTAATGAATTTTACGGCTCGATGTATACGTGAAACTGTTTTTGTTTTACCAAGAACCGCCATTATCTCAAATAATCCCGGTCCAGCGGTTAAACCGGTTAAAGCAACTCGAGCAGGGTGTATTATTGCTCCTGCAGATACGCCTAATTCATCTAAAATACTGCGTGTCGCGACTTCTGTTGTTTGTTCGTTAAAAATATCCAATTTTTCGAGTTTATCCGATAAGGTTGTTAAAATTTTATCCGCATTAGGCTTGAGAAGCCGTTTTTTAACGGCTTTTGGGTCGTATTGAAAATCGTCATTGAAAAAATAATCTGTTTGAGGAACTATATCTTTTAGAACACGTAAGCGTTCGTGCATTATTTTTAATATATAATCTACATCAACATCGGTTGTATTTAAATTGGATATTTTTTCTTTTAGAAACGGCATGGTTTTAGCTTTATATTCATCAAACGGCAATTTTTTAATATAATTACCGTTCATCCAGCGTAATTTTTCGTCATCGAAAACAGAATTGTTACTGTTTATTCTATCTAAAGAAAAACTCTTGATTAATTCATCCAAACCCATTATTTCACGGTTATCACCCGGCGACCATCCCAGCAATGAAAGAAAATTCACCATTGCATCGGGCAAATAACCGTCTTCCTGATATGACTGTACTGATGTAGCACCGTGGCGTTTGCTTAACCGTGATTTATCTTTGCCTAAGATCAGAGGCACATGGGCAAAACAAGGGACGGGAAACCCAAGCGCCTCGTAAAGCGCTATTTGTTTAGGTGTATTTGGAATATGGTCATCGCCCCTGATTATATGGGTCAACCCCATTAAAGCGTCGTCAATAACACAGGCAAAATTGTATGTGGGATAACCGTCTGATTTAAAAATAACAAGGTCTTTTATCAAAGAGTTGTCAAACTCCATATCGCCGTGAACAATGTCTTTAACAACAACTTTTTTGTGAGGAATTTTAAAAATAACAGCTTTATATTCGCCTCTTTGTTCATCGGAGTAATAAGCCAGCCCCGCATCAAGAAGTTTTTGCGCGTATTCGCGATAAATACCTTTTCTTTCGGACTGAAAAAAAGGTCCTTCATCCCAATTTAAACCCAACCATTTAAGGCTTTCAAGAATTCGTGTTACGTCTTCTTGGGTTGAACGTATTTTATCGGTATCTTCAATCCTTAAAATAAATTTGCCGCCGGATGCACGGGCGAATAACCAATTAAACAACGCTGTTCGCGCGCCTCCAATATGCAAATAACCTGTGGGGCTTGGAGCGAACCTAACTCGAACGGACTTTTGATTCTCCTGCATATGCAATACCCTTTTCAATAGCTTGTTTATTAAGATTTTTAAGTTCAGGTTTTAATTTATAAAACATTTCGTTGAAACAATCTAAAAAAATATTTTTTGATATTAACGGATTAAGCCCCATAAAAAAACCGGACATAATCATATTCGCCGTTTTTTCGTTCCCGAAATTAACAGCCATTTCTGTGGCAGGGATACTTGAGATCAAATAACCTCTTAAATTATCAACAATATTTAAATCAATCAACGAG
>JAGGZS010000147.1 GCA_021161885.1 bacterium | reverse complement strand
TTTATAACTTGATGCTGAACCATTTCGGCAACTTAAACTGGTGGCCTGGTGAAACTGAATTTGAAATAATCATCGGCGCTGTTCTTACACAAAATACTTCTTGGACTAACGTGGAAAAAAGTATCTCATTAATCAAAGAAAAAAATCTTATGAGCCCTCAAGCTCTTTATGCGTTATCTATTGAAACATTATCCGAACTGGTACGATCTTCGGGTTATTTTAACCAAAAAGCAAAAAAAATTAAACATTTTCTTCAATTTTTTAATGATTCTTACAGTTTCGATATAGAAAAAATGAAAAAAGTACCGCTTGATGTCATGAGAAAACAACTGCTCGGGTTACATGGCATAGGTCCTGAAACAGCTGACAGCATACTCCTTTACGCCCTGTCTAAACCAGTATTTGTTGTCGATGCTTACACAAAAAGAATTTTTTCAAGACACGGGTTTATAAACCAAAACGCCTCATACGATGATGTGCAAATATTTTTTGAAAAATTTTTAAACAAAGATATTTCCCTTTATAACCAATACCATGCGCTGATAGTCAATACCGGCAAATATTTTTGCACGAAGAAACCAAAATGCCAATTGTGTCCGCTTAAAACAACGCTATATAAAAAATCAGTTCTCGACTAACGATTTCAAGACCGATAGATTTGTCTCATCGCTTGCACTTCCGTTTTCTTTCGGGGTCTCAAGAATCATAGGAACCTGTTTAAATCGTTTATCATTCATAAGATACCTGAACGGTTCAAGCCCTATTTCTCCTTTGCCTATATGTTCGTGCCTATCTCGTTTGCTGTTAAAAGGTGTTTTTGAATCGTTCAAATGAAACGCCAATAGGTTATCTATCCCTAACACGTGGTCAAAATGGAAAAAAGTTTTTCCGTAACTTTCTTCTGTCCGCAAATCATATCCTGCGGCGAAAACATGGCACGTATCAAAACAAATCCCAAACATATCCTGTTGATTAATCAAGGCGATTATATCTCTTAACTGTTCAAAAGAGCAGCCTAAGTTTGTGCCTTGCCCGGCGGTTGTTTCAAGAAGAATTTTCAGTTTGTATCCTAAATATTTATCTATAAGTTGATTTAAACTGTCCGCTATGCGTTTTATGCCGTAGGTTTCGCCTTTTCCAAGATGTGAACCGGGGTGAAGAACAAGATAAGGGATGCCAAGCTGTTCAGCCCTTACTATCTCAAGTTCCATGGACTCCATAGATTTTGCCCAGTTTTCTTTAGGGTTAGCAAGATTAATCAAGTAACCTGTATGAGATATAATACGGTCTATTTTCGTTTTATTCCTATATTCGTCAAAAAGATTAATCTGCGTTTGCGTTAAATCTTTAGATTTCCAACGGTTATTTGATTTCGTAAATATCTGCAAAGCGGTGCAGTTTAGTTCATACGCTTCCTGAAGAGCGTTATGCACACCGCCCGCTATGGACATATGGGCGCCAAGGTACACAAAAATCTCCTTAATAAAAAAAATTATATAACCAGTATTTTTTCAAGTTTATTGAGGTTTCTGCATCCTGTTTGCTCAACAACAACGATATCCTCAATACGCACACCGCCGTCATTTTTATAATATAACCCCGGCTCTACGGTTATCACGTTGCCGGTTTTGAGCGGTTCATCTATCTGGTAAATTTTAGGTTCTTCGTGAATATCGAGCCCTACGCCGTGTCCTGTTGAATGAATAAACCCCTGCATAACCCCGTCTGTCAGCCCTGTTTTAAATCCTTGTTGTTCAAATACATCTAAACAAGCCTGATGCACCTTTCTTATCATAACCGCGTCAGCTATTTTAGATACGGCTTGTTTCTGGGCATCGCGTACCGCGTTGTACATTTTGAGCAGGTTATCCGAAGGTTTTCCTTTTAGGACGGTTCTTGTCATATCGGCAAAATAAAAGTTGTCCATTGATCTTGGGAACAGGTCTATGATTATAGGTTGATCGGCAAACAGGTATCCGCTTCCCTGATTATGGGGGTCACAGGTCTGAGCACCGCAGGCAACTATTGTGTGCAGAGCAAGATACCCTCTGTCTATCAGGCGGTTGACCATAAAATTTTTTATTTTCTCAGATGTAAGCGGTGAATCGTTAAGGTATAAAACTCCAGCCAGTATTTTTGATTTTTTGATCAGATCAATCGCCTCATCTAGCACAATTTCAGTATTATGAACCGCTGTTTCCACAGCGCTTATTTCATCCGATGACTTTACGCTTCTTTGAGTAACGATAGGGGTCTTTGTGTAAACCACGTCAAACCTGTTATCACGCAGCAGGTCGGCATACCTTACAGGAAAATTACTGCTTACTCTTACAGAAAAAATATTTTTATTCTGCAGATAAGATGTAACCGCCCTGATTGAGCCCGGTACATCCGCTGAAAAATCTATATCGCAGTTTAGCAGCTCTTTTATTCTTATGACATTATCAACCAACGCTTCTTTTTTTGCCCGTTCGTATTCGAGATCACTGATTATTATTGTAGATTCTTTGGGGGTAATAATTAAAATAAACGGGTCGGGCGCAAAAAATCGGGTTAAGTAATATAAATCCATATTTTTTTCGGAATTATCTATAAAAAGCACAGATTCAGCGGGAACATCTTCGAAAAAATCGTTATAATTCATTTTATAATTTTCCTGATTTTAAAATAGCGATAGCCAGCCAAAACCCTAAGAATGCGGCTATTGTATAACCTATAATCCCCATAGCGGGGTATCCTAAAAACATCGGTCCTTTATTAGTCAACATAATAAGCGATGACCCGACAATAAGCGCGGCTATAACAAGGCTGAACGATATACGGTTGCTTGAACGGTCGAGCTCTGTTATAAAACTGTCCAACCCATGATGCTCAAACTCAAATTTCAGCAGTCCCTGACGCATCATTCGAAGAATTTGAATAAGCTCGTTTGGCGCTAATTTTATAAATTTCACTATATCTCCGACAATTTTATAGGAATCTTTGAGCATTGTTTTCGGGGTATGGCGAAGCCGGATCATTTTTTTAACGAACGGGCGCGCATGGGTTATCATATCAAAATCGGGATCAAGTTCTTTAGTAATGCTTTCAAGAATAACGATTGTCCTCAGCATAAGATATAATTGATGAGGTATTTTTATATTATATCTTCGTATAAGTGTCAACGCCGAAAAGAATACTTCGCTAAATTGTATTTGCTTAACAGGTATTTCGTAATAATTGTCAAGAAATTCCTCAAAATCAGATTTAAACGATTTAATGTCAACCATGTTCGGATTGACATCCCCAAGCTCCATTATAACGGATGAGATTGTGTCTATATCTTTAGCCGCTAATCCTATAAGCAAAGCGCTAAGATTAGAACGCATAGACGTGCTTAATCGGCTCATCATACCGAAATCTAAAAAGGCTACTATATTGTCCGGCAAAATAAATATGTTGCCCGGATGCGGATCGGCGTGAAAAAAACCGTCAATAAAAATTTGTTTTAGAACTGCGTCGGCTCCTCTTGAGGCGATTATTTTTTTATTCTCGTTGTTTGCGGTTTCTATGAATAATCTTAATTTTTGCCCTTTAAGATATTCTAAAGTTAAAACTTTCGCGCGGGTATAATCCCAATAAACAGCCGGAACATAAATGTGCGGATCGTGCTTGAAATTTTTCCTGAACCTATCGACATTACGGGCTTCTCTTGTAAAATCCAGTTCTTGGAATATACTTTTTGCGAATTCCCCTACCATTGCCGGAAACTGAAAATTCCGTAAAGGAGCGATACACCTGTGCACTACATCCGCAAGCTGGCGTAAAATAGCTATATCATTTTTTATTATTTTTTCTATCCCGGGACGCTGAATTTTGACAATCACTTCATTCCCGTCAATAAGCTGTGCCGCATGGACCTGAGCTAACGAAGCGGCAGCTATCGGAACAGGATTAAAACTGCCGAAAATTTTATCAGGCTCTTTGCCGTACTGAGCTATTATCAGCCGATGTATTTTTTCGTATTCAACAGGGGGAATTTGATCTTGAAGTTTAGCGAATTCCTGGCATATTTCTATAGGTATTAAATCAGGGCGTGTACTTAGAATCTGACCTAATTTTATAAATGTAGGTCCAAGTTCTTCAAGAACATTTCTAAGTCGTTCAGCCACGGTTAAAACGGAGTGGTCGCCAGTTGGCTTGGAAGAAACAATTTTCCATTTGCGAAGTTGTTTCGCTATGAAATGGTCTTCGTAACGTATTTGCTGAATAATATAACCGAACCCATGCTTTACAAAAACATGCAAAATTTGCTGAAGCCGTTTTAAATCGGTATATTTACGGTAAATTTTTTTAGGCGCGAAATTTTTCATTAATTTAATGATTGTACAAACTGTACAAAAAATTCAAGTTAAATTTTTAGTTTTAGGATAAAAACATTAGTTATCTTTTTGCTGCGCCTTTTTTATATCCGTTATTTGTTGCTTAAGTTTTTCGACTTCCGCTTTTAAAAAATCAATCTCTTCTTGTTTGGCATATTTGAATTTTTTCACCGTTTCAGATACGATAGATTGAATTTTATTTTCGATTTCCTTCTTTTGATCCTCTATTTTACCGATTAACTCATCGACATATTTTTTCTTTTCTTCACAATTGATTTTACCGCGTTTAATCAGTTCATCAGCTGCTTGTTCAATTTTCTCACACGTTAAAGACCATGCTCCAAAACCCAAATTTACTAATTTTTTTAGGTTATCCATAAAAAATCCTTTCTTGTGATTGTTAAATCAGGGGATACCTCAGCTGAAGCATCCCCTGGCAGATACAAAATTATATTACGCCGAATTCTTGAAGTTTACCAAGATGCGGCAGTTCCCCCATAAGCGGCAGCAAATAATCAAGATAAGATTCGTTGATATCGTTGCCTGCCTCATTAATATATTTGTCGTCAAGCGATTTTGTATATTTCGCAAGTTCTTTGAGCGGAACTATTTCAGTAAGAACTTCATAATCTTTTCCGTTGCCGACACGTTTAAAAATGATACTGCCGTCTAAATCGTCAAATTTAGAAAACCGAACAGCGTCCCGCCCAGCCATATGAGCTTCAGCGGCATCCACTTCGGATACACATCCGGGGAACGAACGTTGAAGGTAACCGAAGGTATCGGATCGAATACGAAGTTTTTTGCCGAGATTATCTTTAACAAGTTGGCTGAGGTAATCGCCTAACGCGCCTGAACCGCTTAATTGCACATTGCCGTGAGAATCCGTTTCACCAGTAGAAAATATTGGGTTGCCTTCAGCGTCATGGAGCCCTTCAGCCACAGATATTACTGCTCTGCCGTATTTATTCATAACGGTTTGCACATCGTTAAGGAACTGCTCTTTGCAGAAAATTCTTTCCGGCACGTAAATCAGATGAGGCGCATCTTCAGGGTCGCGTCTCGCTGCACGTGAAGCGGCTGTTAAAAATCCCGCATGACGCCCCATTACCACGTTTATTTTTATTCCTTTTAACGATCTGTTATCAAAATTATCACCCATAAAAGCAAGGGCTACAAACCGTGCAGCGCTTCCGTACCCGGGGCAATGATCTGTTATAAGCAAATCGTTATCAATTGTTTTTGGGATATGAAAAACCCTTAACTCAAAATTTTCTTCGCGAGCAATTTCATTGACGATATTCGCGCTTTCGGCCGAATCGTTCCCGCCTATATAATAAAAATAACGGATATTGTGTTTTTGGAAAATCTCAAATATCCGCATACATTCGTTTTTTGTTACTTTTTTTCTCACCGACCCTAAAGCCGCTGACGGGGTACGCGCTACCCGTTTTAATGTTTTCGGAGTTTCTTTTAAAAGGTCTATTAAGTCTTCGTTTAAAATTCCCTGCACTCCGTGGAGTGCTCCGTACAGGTTCTCTATCGCATCGGATCGGTGAGCTTCCTCAATCACTCCCACAAGGCTTTGGTTAATTACACAAGTAGGTCCGCCGGACTGGCCTACTAAGGCATTTCCTTTGATTGCACCCATATTTTTTTGTCTCCTTTTTTTTCGGGTTTTATGCTTCTTAAAAAATTATTGTCTTTTAAACTTTCATTAAAAAATAATCAAAAGCCGGATAAAAACAGAATATTCATTTTACTGAAATATAATTTTTATGCAATTGTTTTTTCCTCTTTTTCATTTCTGTACGGCTATTTTTTGAAACTATTATGTACCTTATTTGACGCAGATATTCCTAAATTACGGTTTAATGCTCATTCATAATTCTAATGAGGAGGGCTCAAGGCAAGAGAATAATGGAAGCAGAACGTATCTTGAAATAATTTATTGCGCATAGATTAAAGGTGATGCTAATCTTGATGGTGTGGTTTTTACTATCTCGATGTTACCGTTTGCGGTAACCATATTTTCAATACGCAAACCTTGTCTCAGCAAGATTTAATTAACGCTGATATGAATGAAGACGGCGAAATAAACGTCTTTGATTTAACAATTGTTTGCCTGTAATTAATGTGGTTCAATAAATTTTTTAAGGGGAATTATTCTATGGATACATTAAGTACATTACCTGTTTTGCTGGGCAGTTCATGGGCGTCCGGTGTGAACCTTTATTTAACAGCGGCGGCACTGGGTATTGCTCACAGGTTGGATTGGGTGCAGTTACCCGGCAATATGGAAACTTTGGCTAATCCCCTGATAATTCTTCTTGCGTTAGTTCTTTATGCAGTTGAGTTTTTCGCGGATAAAATTCCTTATATAGATTCTATATGGGATACTGTCCACACAATAATTCGTCCTATGGGAGGTATGGCGTTGGGATATATGGCTATGTCGGATATGAGTCCTGCTATACAGATTCCCGCGGCATTGCTTACAGGTTCGATCGCGTTAGATTCACATCTGACAAAAGCCACAACAAGGATTGCTGTCAATGCCTCGCCTGAACCGGTATCTAATTCTGTCATAAGCATAGGGGAAGATTTAACAGTAATGGGGGCGTTATATCTTCTTGTTAAGCATCCGGTGGTTATCTCGATTCTGGTTCTACTTTTTATCTTATTTTCTATTTGGTTCTTTAAAAAAATGTTTAAATTTGTAAAATTGGTTTTCTCAAAAAAGAAAAAACCCGAAGGGCTGCCTGCTAAACCGTAATTGAGTTTTATTATTAAACATTAGGTTTATAAAAATTTTATTTTAAAATTGCTGCGGTTTATAATAAGATTAATTTGTCTGTTATTGTTAATCTATTTAACCAAGGAGGTTTTTGTTATGCCTATTGTTTCTCTTATCATACTTATACTCGATATCATAGCGATTGTAGACTGTATAAAAAGCAGTCTTGAAACCGGAAAAAAAGTGTTGTGGATTCTTTTGATTTTAATTCTTCCTGTTGTCGGTTTAATTCTATATTACCTGCTCGGAAAGAAAAAATAAGATATTTTTGGAGATTTATTATGGAAGAAAGAAATTGGATAAGTGATATTGAATGTGACTTAGATG
>JAGGZS010000305.1 GCA_021161885.1 bacterium | reverse complement strand
GCGTCATCGTGATGGCCGCGGTCAACGTGGTCTTACCGTGATCTACGTGCCCTATCGTACCGATATTCACATGCGGTTTTGTCCTCTCGAATTTCTCCTTTGCCATTTCTCTCTCCTTCTTTTTATATTTTAAATTATTGCATTATATAGCTATTTTTTACCATCTATAATGAGCGAAGGCTTTATTAGCTTCAGCCATTTTATGGGTATCTTCACGTTTTTTTATAGCTGAACCCTGATTTTTATAAGCATCAACAAATTCAGCGGCCAGACATTCCTGCATAGGCTGCCCTTTACGTTGTCTTGAGAAACCTATAATCCATCTTGCGGCAAGCGCAAACTGTCTTTCTGAAGAAACTTCTATAGGGACTTGATAGGTCGCTCCGCCGACTCTGCGGGATTTCACTTCTAAAATAGGTTTTACATTATTGATAGCTTGATTAAAAACTTTAATCAAATCTTTTTCTCCGACACGTTCACCCGCGACAGATAAAGCATTATAAAACACTCTTTGAGCGATACTTTTTTTACCTTTTATCATAATAATATTAATAAATTTTGCTGCATCCACCGAATTAAATCGTGAATCAGGCAATACAACACGTTTAACAGCCCGTCTTCTTCTTGACATTTAACTTATCTCCTAACCCACTTATTTTTTGGGAGCTTTCGCACCATATTTTGACCGTCCCTGCTGTCTGCTTTCCACACCTGCGGTATCAAGTGTACCGCGTATAATATGGTATCGGACACCCGGTAAATCCTTAACCCTGCCGCCGCGAATCAGTACGATAGAGTGCTCTTGAAGATTATGTCCCACTCCAGGAATATAAGCTGTAACTTCCATTGAGTTGGAAAGCCGTACCCTGGCGATTTTACGTAAAGCCGAATTGGGCTTTTTAGGTGTTTGAGTTTTAACTTGCAAGCACACACCACGCTTTTGAGGACATGCTTTTAGAGCAGGAGTATTTACTTTTTTCCTCCCTTTTTTTCTACCGTTTTTAATTAACTGATTTATTGTGGGCATTAATATCTCCTTTTACTATAAATTTCCCATCAAAATACTAAAGTTTACAAACTATATACTCTTTTATATTTTTTTTCAAGTATTTTTTTCATCTTCTGCAACTGCTGCTACTTCCGGTAATTCAGCTTCTATTTCAAATTCAGAATAGCTTTTAAATCCGGGTCCCGCGGGAATTAAGTGCCCCATAATTACATTTTCTTTAAAACCGTGTAATATATCTTCCCTGCCGGAGGCGGCGGCATCGGTCAGGACTCGAGTCGTTTCCTGAAAAGAAGCGGCGGATATAAAACTATTTGTACTTAATGAAGCCTTAGTTATACCTTGTAGAATTGTAGTTGCTTCAGCGGGTTTACCGCCTTTTTCAATAACGCTTTTATTTACTTTATTAAAATAAATCTTATCTACTTGCTCGCCATATAAAAACGGAGTATCTCCCGGTTCAGTAATACGCACCTTTTTCAACATCTGGCGAATAATAATTTCAATATGTTTATCGTTAATTTCCACACCCTGCAATCTATAAACTTCCTGAATCTGATTAACAAGATACTCCTGCAATTCTTTAGGACCGCAGACCTGCAGAATTTCCTGGGGGACGATAGGTCCTTCGGTCAGTTGCTGCCCCTTTTTGACTCTATCACCTTTATAAACCGTAAGATGTTTACCATGAGAAGTAAAATGTTCTTCCTCAGCGCCAGTTTCCGGGTCTCTTACGATAATTCTTCGTTTACCTTTAACTACTCCGCCAAATTCGACTATCCCGTCAATTTTTGCTATTTCGGCCGCTTCTTTAGGTCTTCGAGCTTCAAACAACTCCGCGACTCTCGGCAGCCCGCCTGTAATATCTTTAGTTTTGCTTACTTTTCTTGGTGTTTTTGCCAATAAACTACCACCGTTTACGCTTTGAGAATCTTCAACAACTATATGAGCTCCCGCCGGTATAGAATATTGCGCAATAACTTCATCTTCGTCATTATATAGAACAATCTGCGGATGAAGTTCTTCACGGTGTTCAATAATAACCGTACCGACGAGTCCGGTAGATTCATCGATTTCTTTTTTCATGGTTACGCCTTCAATGATATCGGTAAATCTAACATTACCTTTTTTCTCAGAGAGAATGGGTATACTGTAAGGATCCCATTTAACAAAAGCTTCGCCTTTTTTTACTTCCCCGCCATCTAATACGCTAATAACAGAGCCGATAACAACAGAATACTTTTCTAATTCACGGCCTTCGGGTGTTGTAACACTTATTAATCCATTTTTATTAAGAACGATTGAAGTATTTTCTTTAGTAGTTACCACTCTCAAATCGTGATAATGTGCGATACCGTCATTTTTCGCTACAATCTGAGGCTGTTTAAAAACCTGGCTCGCAGTGCCTCCTATATGGAATGTTCTCATTGTCAGCTGAGTGCCCGGTTCTCCGATCGACTGAGCCGCTATAATACCAACAGCTTCACCTAGTTCAACGTCTTTACCGGTGGCCAAATCCAACCCATAGCATTTTTTGCATATACCGGTACCGACTTCACAAGTTAAAACCGAGCGAATTTTAACTTGTGTAATACCGGACTTCACGATCTGATTAGCGATTTCTTTAGAAACAGTAGTATCTGCTTCACAGATAAGATCACCGGTTGCGGGATTTATTATATCATCAAGCACCACACGCCCAATGATGCGGTCGTGAAGAGATATAATTTCATCTTCGCCTTCAAAAATCGCTTTCACAAGAATACCGTTTAACGTGTTACAGTTGTCTATCGTAACAATAACATCTTGGGATACATCTACTAATCTTCGTGTTAGATATCCGGAGTCAGCGGTTTTTAAAGCAGTATCTGCCAAACCTTTACGAGCTCCGTGTGTGGATGTAAAGTATTCAAGAACACTTAATCCTTCTCTAAAGTTTGATAAAATAGGGGTTTCAATAATTTCACCCGATGGTTTTGCCATCAATCCCCTCATACCAGCTAACTGCCTAATCTGCTGTCTACTTCCACGAGCGCCTGAATCGACCATCATAAAAACCGGATTAATTTGGTGTTCAGATTGGGCTTCTTTCAGGCCGCCGTACATCACTTCAGAGACAGTATCTGTTGTATGTGTCCAGATATCGATAATTTTATTATACCGCTCACCGTCTGTAATGCTTCCGCTATGGTACTGGCGTTCGACTTCATCTATTTCCGCCCGAGCCGTATTGAGAAGCTCTTTCTTTGCAGATGGGATAATCATATCATCTATTGATATGGAAATACCAGCGTTTGTAGCCGCCTCAAAACCAAGTGTTTTTAATCTGTCAAGCAAATCAACCGTTCTATTATGCCCTATAATCTTATAACAGTCCATTACAAGAGAGCCAAGTCCTTTTTTATTCAGTTCATGATTAATATATTCAATTTCAGGAGGCATTATTTCGTTAAAAATAATTCTGCCTACAGTTGTTTTTATAATTTCATCATTTAATTTAACTTTTATTTTTTCATGAATTGTTATTATTTTATTGTTAAACGCAAGGAGCACTTCTTCATTATTAGCAAAACACCTCATTTTTTCCGTAGCGCAGGGAAGTTCTTTAGTCAGGTAATAGCAGCCTAAAGTTATATCCTGCGATGGAGTAGTGATAGGTTTTCCGCTTGAAGGAGAAAAAATATTATTTGATGCGAGCATCAACATTCTCGTTTCAAGCTGAGCTTCGGTTGACAGCGGTACATGCACCGCCATCTGGTCGCCGTCAAAATCGGCATTAAACGCAGCGCAAACCAACGGATGTATTCTTAACGCTTTACCCTCAACAAGAATCGGTTCAAACGCCTGAATACCCAATCTATGCAGTGTAGGGGCTCGGTTTAACAGTATAGGATGTCCTTTAGTTACTTCTTCAAGAATATCCCATACTTCCGGCGCGCCTCGTTCTATCATTTTCTTCGCGCTTCTTATTGTATGAATACTGCCTTGTTCTTTAAGTCTTCTGATAATAAACGGTTCAAACAATTCCATTGCCATCTTCTTAGGCAAACCGCATTGATGCAGTTTAAGTTCAGGTCCGACCACGATAACCGACCGGCCGGAATAGTCAACGCGTTTTCCTAATAGGTTCTGACGAAAACGTCCTTGTTTTCCTTTAAGCATATCACTAAGTGATTTTAACGGGCGATTACCTGTTCCCACTACAGGGCGTCCATGGCGTCCATTATCGAACAAAGCATCAACAGCTTCCTGAAGCATACGTTTTTCATTTCTAATAATCACTTCCGGGGTTTTTAATTCCAATATACTTTTTAATCGATTATTACGGTTAATAACCCTTCTGTATAAATCATTCAAGTCGGAAGTAGCGAAGCGTCCACCTTCAAGAGGGACTAACGGTCTTAAATCAGGCGGAATAACCGGCACAACGCTCATTACCATCCAAGCCGGATTATTTTTTGAATTTCTGAATCCTTCAATAATTTTCAGTCGTTTACTGATTTTTTTAAGCGTTTGTTTGGATTTTGTTTTAAGCATTTTAGTTCGCAATTCAGCTGAAAGAGCCTCAAGATTTTCTTTATCCAATAATTCGCGTATTGCTTCCGCGCCAACCATAGCTTTGAAAGCATCGCTATATTTAGCGTGAGCTTCCCTGTATTCCATTTCGCTTAAAAGTTGTTTTTTTTCAAGCGGCGTACTTCCCTGATCAACCACAACATAATCTTCATAATAAAGAATCCGTTCCAGCGACCTTGTTGAAAGCTCTAAAATATTGCCTATTCGGCTTGGCATAGTTTTAAAAAACCATATATGAGACACAGGAACGGCAAGTTCAATATGCCCCATTCGTTCACGACGCACTTTTGACTGGGTTACCTCAACACCGCACCTGTCGCATATAGCGCCTTTATGTTTGATTCGTTTATACTTACCACAGCTACATTCCCAATCTTTAGTAGGTCCAAAAATCCGTTCACAAAAAAGACCGCCCTTTTCAGGTTTAAACGTACGGTAATTTATTGTTTCCGGATTTTTTACTTCACCCCGGGACCATGAATGTATAACTTCCGGAGACGCTATACGGATTGTAACTTTATCAAAATTTCCTCTTAAATTATAATCGCTATAAGAATCAATTATCCTCTTAGTCAATGGATAATCTCCTTGTTAGGTGTTTTAGTGTTCTTCTTTTTCTACCCTAATGTCAAGTCCTAAACTCTGCATCTCTTTAATCAACACGTTAAAAGATTCAGGAGTTCCTGCCTCAAGTGAATTATCGCCTTTTACTATAGACTCGTAAATGCGGGTTCTTCCTTGGACATCATCGCTTTTTACGGTAAGTAGTTCCTGTAGAGCGTAAGCGGCGCCATACGCCTCCATAGCCCAAACTTCCATTTCCCCGAACCTCTGGCCTCCGAACTGCGCCTTGCCGCCTAACGGCTGCTGGGTTACAAGTGAATATGGACCGATTGCCCTTGCATGAATTTTATCCGCTACCAAGTGATTAAGTTTCAACATATATATATATCCGACAACGACTTTCTGATCAAACGGCTGACCGCTTCTACCATCGTAGAGCCGTATTTTTCCGTCTTCAGGCAAATTCGCTTTTTTCAGATATTGTTTTATATCATCTTCGGACAAGCCTCGAAAAATAGGGGTTACCATATGAAGCCCCAAGACTTTAGCCGCCCATCCAAGATGTGTTTCAAGAACCTGTCCTACGTTCATACGTGACGGCACGCCAAGCGGATTGAGCACCATCTCAACAGGGGTTCCATCAGGTAAAAAGGGCATATCTTCCTCAGCAAGAATTTTAGCGATAACACCTTTATTGCCATGCCGACCGGCCATTTTATCGCCGACAAGCAATTTTCGTTTGCTGGCGATATAGACTTTAACTTGTTTTATGACTCCCGGGTCTAATTCATCGCCTTTTTTAAAATTATCGATATCCCTGTTTTCCTGAACTTCGGTCTCTTCCAGCATTTTTCTATACCAGAAGGTAATCTTGGTTATATCTTCATCGGCTTTCGGGTCTTCAATGCGGACATATTCATAATGAGTGAGTTTAAATCTGTCTATCATTTCTTTAGTTATAGCTTTGCCTTTCGGAATAATAATTTTTTCAGTACGCAAATCAATAATATCGCCTTTGATTTTCTTACCGAGAAGCAGTTCAGACATTTTTATCCGCACTTGTTCTTCTATATCAGCATATCTTTTACGATAATTTTCAGAAATTTCTTTGAGGACTTTTTTTTCTTCCTGTCTTTCTGTATCTGTTCTGGCGCGTTCTTTTCTTGAAAAGACTTTAACATCAATGACTATGCCTTCAGTACCTGAAGGAACGGTTAATGACGCGTCACGCACATCCGCGGCTTTTTCACCGAAAATAGCCCTAAGAAGTCTTTCTTCAGGCGATAATTCGGTTTCACTTTTAGGGGTGATTTTGCCGACAAGAATATCGCCGGGCTTAACTTCAGCGCCTATACAGATAATTCCGTCCTCATCCAAATTGCTTAAAGCCTCTTCACCGACATTTGGAATATCGCGGGTAATCTCTTCCTTGCCGAGTTTGGTATCGCGGGCACCTACTTCAAATTCGTCAATATGAACCGATGTATAAGCGTCATCTTTGACAAGTTTTCTGCTGATTAAAATAGCATCCTCAAAGTTATAACCGCCCCAAGGCATAAATGCCACAAGCACGTTGCGTCCCAAGGCTAATTCAGCGTTTCGAGTAGCAGGGCCATCAGCGATTACCTTACCTTTTTTAATTTTATCGCCTACCTTAACCAATGGACGCTGGTTAAGGGAAGTGCCTGCATTAGAGCGTTGAAATTTAATTAATGAATAAACTTTTCCGTTAATAACTATTTTTCTTGAATCCACATATTCAACAACACCGTCCTCTTCGGCGACAGCCATAACACCGGAATCCTTAGCCGCACGGTATTCAAGCCCGGTAGCTACAAGAGGCGCTTCTGTTGTTAAAAGAGGAACACCTTGGCGCTGCATATTTGATCCCATCAAAGCACGGTTCGCATCGTCATGTTCCAAAAAAGGAACCAACCCTGCGGCAACACTAACCAACTGTTTCGGAGAGACATCAAGATAATTTATTTTCGCAGAGTCAATACGTAAAACATCGCCTCGATATCTTGCTGATGTTTCCTCGTCAATAATTCGTTTATTTTCGTCGATTTTTACATCTGACTGCCCTATAAGCGAGCGTTCATCTTCATCTGCCGCTAAATATTTTATTTTGTCTGTAATAACACGGTCAACAACTTCCCTGTACGGTGTCTCTATGAAGCCGTAGTCATTAATGCGCGCATAAGTGCTCAACGAAGCAATCAGACCGATATTCGGACCTTCGGGAGTTTCAATAGGGCAAATTCTGCCGTAATGGCTTGTATGGACATCGCGAACTTCAAAACCTGCTCGTTCCCTGCTTAATCCACCTGGACCTAAAGCACTTAAACGGCGTTTATGAGTTAATTCCGCCAATGGATTTGTTTGATCCATAAACTGCGACAACTGGCTTCTGCCGAAAAAATCCTTTATTATGCTCGACAATCCCTTAGGATTGACAAGTTTATGTGGTGTCATAACATCAGAGCTCATATCATACAGGTTCATACGTTCCTTGATTAACCGTTCCATACGCGCCAACCCAATACGGCATTGGTTCTGTAATAATTCTCCGACGGAACGCACACGCCTGTTGGCAAGATGGTCGATATCGTCAATTAAACCCTCGCCTTTGGGCAAATTGAGTAAATATTTAACCGCCTCAACTATATCGCGTTCTTCCAATGTAGTTTTTTTGAGTTCTTCATCGTTGATTTCAAGGGCTAATTTTTTATTAAGCTTAAACCGCCCAACCCGGCTTAGATCGTATCGTCGAGAATCAAAAAACAACCTGTGCAGCAACGCTTTAGCATTAGATGCGGTAGCGGGGTCGCCCGGACGCAATTTTCTATAAATATCTTTAAGGGCGTCATCCTCATTTTTGGTTGAATCTTTTTTAAGCATTTTTATTATAGGCGAATCCTCATCAGCGCCTTTGGCGATTTTGATATGCCGTATGCCAAGTTCTTTGATCTTCTGCAAAACAGATTTGGAAATTTTCTGCAGTTCAGGCAAGATTACGATATCGTCCTGTTCGCTTCTTACGTCAGCGGCTAAAATCGTGCCTACTACTTCACCGGCAGGTGTTTTAGCAAGATCAACTTCCTCTACGCCGTGAAACAGGTCAAGAATCTGCAGATTATCGGAATAGCCTAATGCCCGTAAAAAAACCGTTACAAGAATTTTTCTTCTTCTGCGCCTGCGGTCCATATAGATATAAATATTATCATTTATATCAAACTGAACCTCAAGCCAAGAACCGCGGTATGGTATTATTCGAAACGAATACAACACTGTACCTCGCGGATGAATGGTTTGTTCAAAACAAATACCCGGGGAACGATGCAGCTGGCTGACAATAACACGTTCCGCCCCGTTTATGATAAATGTGCCTTTATGAGTCATTAACGGGATACTTCCGAAATACACATCTTCCTCTTTAATATTCTCATGCTCTGTCAATCTTAAGCGAACTTTTAAAGGGGCGGCGAAAGTTAAGCCGCGCCGCCTTGACTCCTGCATATCATATTTAGCTATGCCTAACGAATAACTTACGAAATCAATAACAGAATTTTCATCATAGCTTGTAATAGGGAAAATTTCCTGAAATACCGCTTGCAATCCCTGGTCCGCGCGTTTTTCGGGCAGAACATCAAGCTGTAAAAAATCGTTATATGATTTTGTTTGAACCTCTACGAGATCAGGAATATCAATAACTGTTTCTTTTTCGACTGCTCCATGACGTTTCGTATAGATCATATCTTTATCAAAACTCATAAAAAAACTCCAATTTGGAACAATAACAATTATATATTGTTCTTAAAAGATTGCGGTTAGAACAAACTATTTTATTTCAACAGTAGCTCCCGCGCTTTCAAGTTTTTCTTTAACCTGTTCAGCTTCTTCTTTAGAAACATTTTCTTTAACTGCTTTTGGAGCGCTGTCAACAAGTCCTTTAGCTTCTTTAAGTCCGAGATTAGTTATGGCTCTAACTTCTTTAATGACCTGAATTTTTTTCTCGCCTGCGGAAATAAGATTAACGGTGAACTCCGTTTGTTCCTCAGCTTCCGCGCCGGCATCACCAGCGCCCACCGCGCCTGCGACAGCACCTACCGCAATTGGAGCTGCTGCTGAAACGCCAAACTCTTCTTCCATCATAGATACCCATTGAGAAACCTCCACCATAGTCAATTGCTTGACCATTTCAATACCTAGTTTAGCTTTATCGTCCGCCGACAAATCACCAATCGATTTTAATAACTCTTCTACTTTTGCCATGATTTTTCCTCCTTATATCTGACATTTATTTTATTTCTTCGTTTACTTTTTTTCACCTACCGCTTTTAACGCGCATACAAAATTACGCATCGGGGCAGACAATACCGTTACAAATCCATTTAAAGGTCCCTTAATGGTTCCCATCAGTTGGGCAAGCAAAACTTCTCTTGAAGGCAGTTTGGAAAAGGCTTCAACTTGCTTGTCGTCAAACCATTTACCATCTATATACCCGCCTTTCATTTTGGGCAGGCCTTTATCTTTACGGAATTTGATGAGCGATTTGGCTACGGCTACGGCATCGTCTTTTGAAAAAGCGACTGCTGTTGATTTTAACAATACACTTTTTACATCTTCATTAACTTCAAGCCCTGCTTTCTCCAAAGCGATTTTCAAAATTCTGTTTTTAACAACAAGATATTGGCTGGACCCTTTATAGCATTCTTTTCTTAAAAGAGTTATTGATTCGGCGTTGAGACCGAGATAACTCGTAAGGAAAAGGCTGTCGGAGTCCTTAATTTTATCTACAATTTCATTTACAAGATATTCCTTTTCGTGTCTCACAGCAGTATCTCCTCAATTATTTGTTCAGCTACACAGCTTCTGAAAATGATTTTATATCTATTTTAATTCCAGGGTTCATTGTGCTTGTAAGGGTACAGGTTTTAATATATACGCCTTTAGCGCTTGCCGGTTTTGCTTTTTGCACGGCATCGTAGACGGCTTTAGTGTTGCCGAGTATTTTATCTTCATTAAAAGACATCTTACCAACAGGTACATGAATATTGGCGGCTTTATCTACTTTAAATTCAATTTTACCTGCTTTCAGTTCAGTAACAGCCGCAGCGACATCTTTTGTTACAGTACCGCCTTTAGGGGTAGGCATTAAACCGCGCGGACCTAAAATTTTACCTAATTTACCGACATCGCGCATTGAATCAGGAGTAGTAACAGCGGCATCAAAATCAAGCCATCCGCCTTTAACTTTTTCAATTAAGTCTTCGTACCCTACATAATCGGCCCCGGCATCTTTGGCTCTTTGCGCGTTATCACCTTGAGCGAATACGATCACTTTAATAGTTTTACCTACTCCATGAGGCAAAACAACAGTGCTTCGAACAACCTGGTCGGAATGTCTTGGATCAACACCAAGCCTAAAAATAAGTTCCACAGTTTCATCAAATTTAGCTTTTGGAAATTGTTTTAAAAGAGAAACTGCATCATTAATATTATATTG
>JAGGZS010000231.1 GCA_021161885.1 bacterium | reverse complement strand
GCAACAACCCCGATTTAAACAAGGACGGCTACTACGATATTGTATTCGGTAGCGGTGATAACTCGTATATATACTGGGGGGACTCATCTAATTCGTATTCAACAAAGACGGAGCTTGCCACACACAATGCAATAGGCAACTCAATAGCAGATTTAAACGGTGACGGCTATTTAGATATTGTATTCAGTAACTATAGTATTGGTTATAATAATAATATAAATTCTTATATATACTGGGGAGACTCATCTAATTCGTATTCAACAAAGACAGAGCTCGCTACGCACGGGGCTTACGGCAACTCAATAGCAGATTTAAACAGCGATGGGTATCTTGATATAGTATTCAGTAATGGTTATGATGGCAGTAGTCCAAATGTAAATTCTTATATATACTGGGGAGACTCATCTAATTCGTATTCCAGCAAGACCGAGCTTGCAACATACGCGGCACGTGGTAATTCAATAGCAGATTTAAACGGCGATGGATATCTTGATATAGTATTCAGCAGTCGTGGAGGTAGTAGTTCGTCTATATTCTGGGGGGACTCATCTAATTCGTATTCAACAAAGACGGAGCTTGCCACACTCGGGTCTCGCGCTAACTCAATAGCAGATTTAAACGGCGACGGGTATCCAGATATAGTATTCAGTAATTATTCTGATAGTCATTTTAACGTAAATGTAAATTCTTATATATACTGGGGAGACTCATCTAATTCATATTCCACCAGGACAGAACTTGCCACACATGGGGCAATGGGCAACTCAATATCTGATTTAAACGGAGACGGATATTTAGATATAATATTCGCTAATCATGATGATGATTTTTATTATCCTAACTACAATATAAATTCGTATATATACTGGGGAGACCCGTCTGGTTCGTATTCCAGCAAGACCGAGCTTGCTACAGTCGGGGCATCAGGTGTAAGCGCGGGGAATATATCGGCATTCGGGCAAAATTATTTACCTGAGAATACCGGTGCAGTCCCTGAACCTTTAACCTTGTTTCTGCTTGGAATTGGAATAATAGGACTTGTCAAAAAAAAAACAAATAATTAGTTGAAATTTTTCAGATACAGCAAAGACCTGTCGAATTAAGTTCGCCAGGTCTTTTTTTGTATAGAATTAGTTTTTAATAAAAAATTAGTTTTTTTTCGGAATGAAAATATAAAAACTGGCCGGGCAGGATTCGAACCTGCGTATGCGGGCACCAAAAACCCGTGTCTTAACCACTTGACAACCGGCCAATTTTAAGTCGTTATCTTAAACGCGGTATATATTACTTTATCATAAATGGCAGTGTCAATGAAAAAACAATCCTTTTTAAAGAGAAAAACTATTCCATAAAAATTTTTAATAATTTTTTTAATCTTGCTGAAAAATTTTTATTTGTATGATATATTTTAGTTTCCAGTATTAAAAAAATACTTTTCAAAAAGGTGTTTGCATATAATGACAAACTTATCCAAATGGTTCAACAGATTACAGTTATCTACCAGACTGCTTATACATATGGTTATCTGGGCAATTCTTTTTTTTATAATAGTTTGCTGGAGTTTTTATAGTAAAACCACACTTGAAAAACATTTTATCAGCACTTCGAATAACGAATTTAAAATGTATTCTTTAGGCGTTTGTATGAATCAATCATTGTTATCTATGCTGAACGCCATAGATGATCATATATCAACGGATAAATTAGATCAAAAAACAGAAATTCAGAAAACCATTAAGTTCCTTGAAGATAAAATAACAGGTGAAATCGTAAGACTCGACCAATTAGACGCAAACGAAGATTTAAAACAGAAATTTAAATCTAAATTAGATGAATGGAATTCCGTTAAAAACGAGATTATCGCCAAAAGCTCGAACAATGAAACCGATAAAGCCCGACACCTTTTAAGCGGCAAGGGACGAGACCTTGTTGTCCTGCTTAATACAATCTTATCATCAATGCACAGTGAACAGAAAAATTCTTCTGTTTCGGGTTATGATTTATTAGAAACACATCTGCATAAAGTTTCGTATTTGTGTATATTGTCGCTTCTATTCATAGGGTTACTTAATTTTGCCATACTTTTGTCGGTCTACCGCAGTATTCTCAATCCGTTAAAATCTATAGAGGTTGTCGCGGATAAAGTAAAACAAGGCGATTATTCGACTCGTGTAAAATTAAAAAAATTCAATTACGAATTAACCGGTCTTTCACAGGTTTTCAACAGTATGCTCGACAGGATAGAACATCATGAGCAGGAACATGTTTGCATAGAAAAAAATATGGAGCTTACCAATAATCTGTTAAATGAGCGCAATATTGAGATGGAAGATTTTGTTAAAGTGATTGCGCATGACCTTAAATCGCCTTTAACAACAATAGAAATGTTTACCGAAGTGATTGAACGGGATTTGCTGACTAATCCTGACCGTGCAAAAAATGAAGTTGAACGAATAAAAATAATAGTCAACCGGTTAAGAAACCTTGTTGACGACCTTTCGCATTTTGCTCTTTTAGGCACTAAAGAGGAGAAAAAAGAGCGCATTAATGTTTCATTACTGTTTAAAGATGTACTTGAGGTTTTAGGGATAAAACCTAAAAAGAAATCATCTTCCTTTAAAGACGGTTACGAAATAACAGTATATGAATTGCCTTCAAAAAAGAATATAAAAGTGTTTTTTGCTAAAGAAATACCTTTTATTTACGGTGATTATTGGAAATATTCCCAGATTTTCCTTAATTTGCTCACAAACGCGGTCAAATTCAAATCAGATAAACCGCTTGAAATTACACTCAACGGATATTACGATAACGGGTTCGCGGTAATTTATGTAAAAGATAACGGGATAGGCATCGATAAGACTTTTACAAGTAAAATTTTTAATATGTGCTACCGGCTGGTTACGTATGAACAAATTGAAGGTACGGGAGTTGGGCTTGCTATCGTAAAAAAAATAGTAAATGGATACGGAGGGTCGGTTTGGGCTGAATCTGAAGGTAAAGGCAAAGGCACTGCTTTTTATATACGAGTACCGTCGGTCAACGGTTGATTTCTTTAATATCCGACTTTTTAGTAAAAAATATGAGGGTTGATATGGTTACTAATAAAAATATTTTTTTATGCTTAATTATTTTTTTGTTTTTCTGCAGTGCTTTGTTTTCTCAGGAAAAAAATATTAAAGAAGCTAACCCGCCTGACTGCGCGGTTATCCCGCTTCACGGCGAAGTCGATTTTGCCTTGTCGAATTTCACGAAACGAAGTACCGAAGAGGCTAAAAAAAAGGGCGTTAAAATAATTATTTTTGATATAGATACTTTCGGGGGCAGAGTAGACTCCGCTCTTGAGATATCAAAAACTATAACCGATTTAAGTCCTATAAAAACAATAGCTTATGTATCCGTAAAAGCTATATCCGCGGGTGCTCTTATAGCGTTATCCGCTGATGAAATCGTAATGAAAAAAGCGACAACCATAGGCGACTGCGCACCCATAACAGTTACAAATAAAGGTCCCGCAATGCTTGGAGAAAAATTCCAGTCGCCTTTAAGGGCTGAATTCCGTAAACTCGCCGAACGCAACGGATACCCGGTTCTGCTTGCCCAGTCAATGGTAAGTGAGGGTATTGAAGTTGTCAAACTTATTTATAAAGACAGTCATTTTGTTTATGCTTCCAGACTGGAATATGACGAAATGACAGAGCAGGAAAAAAAAGATATTTATAAAGCGGTTACTGTTGTAGCCAAAGGAGAACTGCTTACAATCCACAGCAAAGAAGCCCTTGATCTCGGATTCAGTTCGTTAATCGTTAAGAATGAAGATGAATTATTTGAATTTTATAATATCGATAAAAATAATATTTTAAAAATTAACTTTATGTG
>JAGGZS010000318.1 GCA_021161885.1 bacterium | reverse complement strand
GGTATCAAAAATAAGTCCTATTAAAATGCAGTATCCGCTTACATCCTGCCATTTAAATTCTATAACCAAAAATGTAACTACTATAAAAAGAATATTAACATTGCAGTAATACCCGAGAATATCAAAGTTTAAGTTAGATTGTATACCCGTAAAAAGATAAATAAACAAAAACAGCAATGGAACATTTTTAAGAACATTCTTGCGCATTTTATATCTTGAGGAGTTTGAGCTGATTATCATATAGAATCTTCTTTTGGTTTAAAAATGACCAGAACTTCCTCTATTTTATGCAACGGTACCGACGGCGTAATATCGGCATATTTGTAAAGCCCGAATTTTGCTTCATGTATTGCCTTAACGGTGCCTATGACCAATCCTTTTTGATAAACTCCGCCGAGACCGGATGATAAAACAAGGTCATTTACAAAAACGGTTTCGTCGCGAGGCAGATAATTTAAAATCAGGTAATCTTTGCCTGTTCCCTCTACTAAACCTACTATTCGCGATTTCTGCATTATACCGCCGATACAGCTTCGTTTATCAATAAGCAGCTGCACTTTTGAACTGAACAGCCCGGTTTCTATAATTTTCCCGACTATTCCCTGCCCTGCTACGACCTGCATATCCTGAGTGATGCCGTGATGCGTGCCTTTATTTATAATGATTAATTGCGACCAACCGGATAAGTCGCGGCCAATCACCTGTGCGGGTATGGTATCGTACTTAACCTGATCTTTCAGTTCAAGCAACAGCCTCAACCGCTGGTTTTCTATTTCAAACTCTTCTAATTCAGTGATTTTACGGTCAAGAAGTTTCAGATTGTTTTTTAATCGGATGTTTTCAGATTTGAGAGTTTTGTTCAGCCTCAGTTCAGAACGAATATCCTTAAAAAATATAATTGTTTTATTGGAGATACTCAATACCGGACGGAAACACTGAAGCATAATTCCCCGAATATTTTTACTGAAAGGAAATTTCGGGTTTAGAATTATACCAAGACATAATAAAATAAATATGGTTCCGACCGTTTTTTTGGATACAAGCACTTCAAACCTTTTATTCTAATCGAATTCGGCTTAAGAATTTTATTTCTTCCAATACTTTTCCGGTTCCCAGAGCTACCGCGCTTAGCGGGTCGTCGGCTATGGTAACCGGAAGGTCGGTATCTTCGGAAATAAGTTTATCAAGATTTTTCAACAACCCCCCGCCGCCGGCAAGAATCAGCCCTTTATCGACTAAATCGGAAGAAAGTTCCGGCGGGCACCGTTCAAGAGCAATTCTCACAGCTTCCAAAATAGTGGAAATCGGTTCGGATAACGCCTCTCTGATTTCTTCGGAATTAATGGTTACTGTTTTAGGTAACCCGGCTACTAAATCACGGCCTTTAACAGCCATTGTTAATTCTTCATCAAGTTTAAACGCTGAACCGATATTTATTTTTATGGATTCCGCGGTACGTTCGCCTATCATAAGGTTATACGTTCTTTTTAAATATTGGATTATTGCCTCGTCAAGTTCGTCTCCGCCCACACGAACGCTTCTGCTGAAGACAATGCCCGCTAAAGATATAACCGCTACTTCCGTAGTTCCGCCGCCAATATCAATAATCATATTGCCGGTCGGTTCCTGCACAGGTAAACCAACGCCGATAGCGGCTGCCATTGGTTCTTCAATAAGATGAACTTCCCTTGCGCCCGCATGTTCGGCTGAATCCTCAACCGCCCTTTTTTCAACTTCGGTTATACCCGAAGGAACAGCGATAACCACTCGAGGTTTAGGATGAAACGGCAAAAAATTATTTTCCGAACTATGAACTTTTCGTATAAAATAACGAAGCATAGCTTCCGTGATCTCAAAATTAGCTATAACCCCGTCTTTAAGAGGTCTTATCGCAACAATATTGCCCGGGGTTCTGCCCAACATTTTTTTTGCTTCTTCGCCAACTGCCATTACCTTGTTTGTCCCCTGCTGTACAGCCACGACAGACGGTTCGGTCAACACAATCCCCCGTCCTTTAACATAAACAAGTGTGTTGGCAGTTCCGAGATCAATTCCCATATCAGAAGCAAACATACTTGATAGGAAATTAAACATATTCCTTTTTCTCCTACAAAATTAATTATAAATAAGTTTAGTTGTTTGTTTTTTTTTGAAATTGATATTTTAATTGATTGCGAAAGGACACTATAGCGTATTAAACGACCATGAGATTAAAAATATTACAACGCTTCAAAACAAATAGCAATACTTAAATTTTAATATTAAAAAATTTATGATTATTTTTCAATACTTTTCGATATACTTTTTGCCGCGTTAAGCGTCAAATGATTTTATAAAATATTTTTCTATCGTATTTTTTATCGCCGCGTTGCATTCCGCTTCGATATAAGTTCCGTCAGTGCAGTCTTTACGTTTTTTAACAATTCCGTTTTCATATATTTTTGTTATTAGATTATGTTTATCAAGCGGAATAAAAAAGTTGCCGTGAAAACGATAAGAACCGGTTTCACGGCTGAGAATACAAAAAAGCGATTCTATTCCTTTACCTGTTTTAGCGGAGATAGATACACAAGGAGTATTATCGTGTTCCAATCTTTTTAAAGCCGCAATGCTGGACATTATATCTATTTTATTATTCACTGTAATTATTTTTTTGTCATCTACTTTTAGTTCATGCAGAACCTGAAAAACGATTTTTTTCCTATCATCAAAGTTGTCATCGCTTACGTCAAGCACATGAATGAGCAGGTCAGCCTGTTTTAATTCCTCAAGGGTAGCTTTAAAAGCGTCGACAAGCTGGTGTGGCAATTTACTGATAAACCCGACAGTATCAATAAGAATAATGTCCTGATTATTCGGTAATGTTAAACGTCTTGTTGTGGGGTCTAAAGTGGCGAACAGTTTATTTTCCACAAACGCGTTTGCGTTGGTTAAGCGGTTCAGCAATGTTGATTTGCCGGAGTTTGTGTATCCGATCAAAGCTATTACAGGCACATTATGGCGTTTGCGTTTTTTGCGCTGGACAGACCTGTATTTTTCTACATCTTTGAGCTCTTTTTTTATGGTATGGATTTTTTTGCGGATTTGACGCCTGTCCATTTCAAGCTGTTTTTCACCCGGACCGCGCACGCCGACCGTACCGCCGGTACCGCCTTCCTGATGGATAAGATGCTGCCACTGACGAGTCAACCGCGGAAGCATATATTGCAGCTGGGCAAGCTGGACTTGCAGTTTGCCTTCTTTGGTTTGTGCCCGCATAGCGAAAATATCGAGAATAATGCTTGTGCGGTCTTTCACAAAAATATCAGGCAGTTTTTTAGAGATATTTTTTGTCTGGGCAGGTGATAATTCGTTATCAAACAAGACAGTATGAATATTGTCAGATTCGCAGTAAAGGGATATTTTTTCGATAGTTCCCTTCCCTATCAGGTAAGAAGGTGAAATTCGAGTGCGTTTATTAATGAATCGTTTAACAACTTTAAACCCTGCGCTTTCGGCGAGTTTTTTTAGTTCAGCCAATGATTCTAATATTCGCCATCTTCTATCGTTAGGAAGTTCTATGGTAACTAATACAAGTTTCTGGGGAGTAATTTTTTTGTTCTCAACTTGATACTTATTTTTTTTCCCTCGTTCATTTTTACTGTTAAAATCGTAGAGTTCTTCTATGCGGTTCATATATTGGTTATTTTATATCTCCCTAATTTGTTGCGACAAAAATCGTTATTGCCGCGTATAATTTAAGTCGTGTTATTATTAACACCTATCATAAT
>JAGGZS010000236.1 GCA_021161885.1 bacterium | reverse complement strand
ATTTAACTTTAACCGCAGAATATAAAAAACAACTCGTTAACATTTTTACTTGTTGCATTAAAATGTTAACGAGTTGTTTTTTATATTCTGCGGTTAAAGTTAAATTTTCTTTATTTTCAAATAACTCAAAAACAAGTTTATCTACAAGGGGCCTGAATGGTTCCATAAGGTCGTCGACAAGGCAAAACGCGTTTAATTTATTATGATGAAAAATGCCTAATGAAGGGTTAAGTCCTGCTCCGGCAACATAACGAGATAAAGCGCTTCTTATAATGGCGTACCCATAGTTAAGAAAACTATTTTTTCCTTCAATATCGGGGTTTCTTCTGAATTGGTTACCGAAGAGTCTGCTCCAGTAACGTTGAGCGGCAAATGCTTCAATATTATCCGGGTCGCCTGAGCGGACTTTCTTAATTAAAAACTTAAAATCTTCAATGTCATTATTAAAATATTTCAGTACATCCGCTTGATGTTTTATTTTTTGCTGAATAATCCATTTCCAAAGCCGTTTTTTTAGAGAAACGCTTGTATTAATCTGCAATGTAAGACGTTCCGCTAATTTATGGTATAATCTTGTGCCGAGCAAAGTCCCTACCGGCATAAACTTTGAATCGCATAATATAAGCGGTATACCGTTTTCGCATAACTTCACTAATGTGCTGTTACTATAGGTTACGCCTCGCGCAGTTACTATAACAGCGTCTATCATATCGAAAGGTATTTTGCCGAGCGGTTCGTTTTTTTCCGATATTAAAAGAAATCCTTTTGATACGCTTAAATACCTATTTTGTCCGCATATCTCAATTATAGACATCTGTTTTTCCTTCTGTACGGGTCTTTTACCCTGCCAAGTATATCCACCGCTATTCGCCGCGCGAACCGCTCTTTCAGCCATTTTGCCGATCTTCCTGTAAGTTCTTTGTCTTGTTTCGCAATATTATTGTCCCTCAAATAAATTGTTGCATTCGATTTATTCAATTTAAAAACTCGACATATTTTTGTTTTTCCGTTTTCTTCATAAGCGACCATATCATTAATAAACAGGCGCATCATTAGTTTTGCCGTGGGGTGATTTTTTCGCCATACAGAAACAAATCCCGTTTGGTGAGCTTGATAATTAGAGATAATTTCGCTTTGCCATACAGCTTGTCCGCGTTTTTTGCAGTCAATACATTTGCCGTCGCAATTTTTTCGTTCTATACAATAAACTTCAGCGCAATAATTATTGCCGGAAACGTACCATTTATATGCTCTGCCGGATTTATCTTTAACAGGGATTATTGTATCTTTGGTTTTTTCTTCTTTTATTTTTATTTTTTTAATGTTCGCCTTATTAGAATAATCATTTACAATCTTGATAATTTCATCTTTGGTTTTATCCTTAATTAAAGCTAAAAGATCTGTCCTGATTTTATCATCAATAATTTTTTCTATGTTCCGAATAATTTTTTTTGGTTTATCATCGCACAATTTAGATAAATTTTTCCTACTGGTCAGAATAATTTTATTTTTATTTTTTTTTGAATCAGCCAAAAAGCCGTAAGCTGTCTCTTTATGTAAAGGCGCTGAGGTTGAATGATTTTTTATCGCCTGAGCCGCTCCTTTATGGTCGGGTTTATGAGATATAACCATATTTTCAATTATATTTTTAAGCTGGGCGCGTCCTTTTTTGTCAAAATCGTATATAGGTTCGGGCATATTTTCTATAAGCCTGCCCCGTTTTATTGTGTTATTGGCCGCTGTGGATATTTTTTGTAGTATGCCGCGATTAGTACAGGCAACGACAAAAGCGTCGATACAATGATGGCGGTGTTCCGTGCGGTCTTTTTCATAATTTCCTTCACAAAGCAAACTATGCACATTAACATTCCATTTATCCCGCAGTAAAGCTGTTAACCTGCCCGGCACAGACCATACTTTGTTAGGCTCACAAATAAACTGCAGATATTTACGCGCCACACGCGACATATACCGGGTGTCATTAAGCATACGCGCAATAATATCTTGTTCATCGCCTTGAACTTTCTGCATAGCTTCCGCTTGAAAACGCCACTTTTTGTTTGCGGGCAAACCTTCCGCGCGAACAGCGATCTCATCCCATTCGTATCCGTCAAGACTGTTGCCAAAAGCCTCATAGGGCGACCGATTGCCTTTATATTGATTGGCTGGCTTATGTGATATAACTTTATTGGCGATACTGTTATCATAGGTTCTGGAAAAAGGCAAAATATGTTCAATCTCAAATTCAGGCGAAAAAAGGTCTGTTATAGAAATCTGTTTACCTGTAAACGGACAACATCTTTTTATTGGGTCTTTATTAAGTTCTTCCCAAATTTTATATTTCATCCGATTATCATAATTAGGGGTTACGCCGATTGATTCTAATTCTTTATTAATCAAGAGATTCTTTTTTTTATTTGTCGCTTGCTGTTTTTCAATTTCCTGTTGTTTCTTGATACCGATTTTTAGCTCACGAGCCAATTCGATAACTATCTCATCCGGCTGTCCATAGGTTTTTATAAGTTCGTTTATGAATTTACGTAATTGGTTAAGGGCAATATGGACTGTGGGGTTATTAATTTTTCCATAATATTTTTCATATTGAGCAATAGGATCGCCCATTTTAGGTTTATCTTCAGCTTCATTAGAACCGCCAATAACATTTTTCGGCAACACTTCGCCGTAATACGGCAGAAAATCATATTTTTCTTGCGGTATTTGGTCGGTATATCCCGCTTTAGCGCAAGCATTTGTATAAAAAAGTCCTTGTTCTAAATAAGGCATCAACTTATTGATAGCTTTTTCACTGAGCCTGCCGTATCCATCTGGCAAAGATAAATAAGATATATTTTTCGCGTTTTCTTCAGGTAACGAGTATTTAACGGATAACCACTTAATAAGTTTATTTTCGTTTTGTTCCTTAAGTAACTTTTCTACAACAAATTTTTGTTCTTTATCCGACAGAGAAAACCATTTTTTACCAAAACAATTTTTTGCTGATAACCTGTAAGCTGTAATATCTCCTTTTAATCCTGTGCGTTTATCGTTTTCAAGATTAAATTCGCGATATTTTGATAACCCTAAGTTTTTCCGTATTTTATTAAATTTTAATTCAGATTGTTTCGTTAATAATTCAGGTTTAAAAAGAAGCATTTGTTTGATTTTTTGTTTTTGATCAGGACTAAGATATGGAT
>JAGGZS010000209.1 GCA_021161885.1 bacterium | reverse complement strand
TAACAAAGATTTATTCAAGAACACATTAAGTTTTATGAAAGATGAAGACTCAAACACGGCTGTGCTGATATCAGGCGGATTCCATACCAAAGGAATGCTTGAATTAATGAAGATGCAGGATATCGGTTACGCGGTTATAGCCCCTACAATAACCGATGAGCACGATTACAGTTTATATATTAAATCAATGCTCGGCAATTTCGATCTTATGGAAAAATTGTTCTCTGTACAGCTGCCTGAAAGTTCAGCTATTCCACCGCCGCTCACAACAGCTCAATCTCCATTTATGCCCGCACGGCAAAATCAGGTTATAACCAGCACGGTTATTTATGACCTTGCTCTTGAAATCACAGGAATAATAAAATCAACATTTGACCTTACAGATAAAATAAGCCTGCCTCCTAATGAACAGAATTCTGTGTTTAAAGCGCTTGGCGGTAACGAATATATTACGAAAATTTCCGAAACGCTCGGCGTTAAAAATATTAAAATTGATTTTGGAAATATTCAGGTTGAAGGCGGAAACAACGGAGTTATTGTTATTCCTATACGCCTGTTTGATATGCAGTTCCAAGCGGTTGTAATTGACCCTATGTTTGACATACAAAAAACTCCTTCGGCACTGATAAACAAACTTAAACAGTCAGGTCTAACCAAGAAAGAAATGCCTGAACTTAATATGATGCTGTTCTTCACCGGCATTCAAGCGGATGACAAAGAACTGCTTAAACAAGACATATTCCTTGACTATTTACGAAACTTCCTGCCTGCTCCCGGATTACCGCAACTTGTGCCTGAGCTGGGCATAGCCGTACAAGATGCGGTTAACGCCCAACTGCCTGTAAACCGGTTATCACCGCAAATCGCCGTCAACGAGCAGGGCGAACCCATTGGCAGAATAAATGATTATGCCAAAAAAGGCAAAGGAGATTCGTTGATTATATTTAACATAAACGGCGACGACATAATCGGCATAGCTCAATCATTGAGCGACCCTTCATTCCAAAGGTTTCCCACGGTTTCCGATCTTGATGTATCTTTATACACAATGCTTCCTTATTCAGCCGATTTAAACGCTAAAACAGCTTTCCCCTCAGTAAAAAATAAAAATTCTTTAGGAAAAATACTTGCCGACTCAGGCATTTCACAGTCGCGTATCGTAGGCACACGGAGAGTGAAAGACTTTACCGAAGCTCTTGACGGTAATGTCAAAGTTACATATACACCTGAGAATTACACACTGATTGAAGTTGACGACCCGTCTGTCGATACTATCAAAGACAACCCTGGGTTCAACACTAACGATATCGCCGATAAAACTATTGAGCGAATTACTCAGTCTAACGATCAAGTGGTAATGGCTAATTTTTCCGCTTTAGATGTTATCGCTGAAACAGGCGATATTATCAAAACAGCCGAAGCTGTAGACCTGCTTGATGAACAATTAGGAACAGTTATTGACGAAGCCCAAAAAGCAGGTATGACCGTTATGGTTACAGGAACACACGGAAATGCGGAACATATGCTTGATGAGAATAACAACCCAATTAAAGGACGATATTTCAGCTACACAGAGAACCCAGTGCCTTTTATTTATATCGACGGCAGGGACAACCGGTTAAAAACCCGAAAAAATATATTTTTGGACAACATCTCTTTGGCATCCATATCTCCGGCTATTCTTGAAGTGCTTGGTATATCTGCTCCGCAAACAATGACTGCTCCTTCTTTATTTAAAAATTTTGAACCTCAAAAAAACAACAGAGTACTTGTAATAACAATAGACGGTTTAGGTGTTTCAGATGAGACAAAAGGCAATGCGTTAGAATTAGCACGGCAAACAGCCGCCCAGCAGAACAGACAACTGAATATCGATAAATTATCCGCGCAATATCCCTCAACCAGCCTGACTGCTTCAGGCAAAGCAATGGGACTCAGAGATAGACAAGCCGGTTATCCCCGAGCAAACTATTTCGCTCTCGGCTCAGGGTTAGCTGAAGGGGATATCGCTCTCGATATGCTGAACATTGATAAAGCTATAGCAAACAACTCGTTTCTTTCAAATCCGGCTTTTAGCGACGCAATAGACAACGCGCTTAAAAACGGCACAAAACTTCACCTGCTCGGACTGGTTTCCGAAGCGGAAGTTGAAGCGTCAATCAAACATCTTGAAGCATTGCTTAATTTAGCCAAGAAAAAAGGAATGAAAAAAGAAGACGTTATCATACACGCCATAACCGATGGAATAGACGAAGCGCCTAACGCCGCTGTAAATAATATAAAACGTGTTGAATCTCTTACCGATCAAATAGGTGTAGGCACATTAGCTACCGTAGGCGGCCGGTACTGGTTTATGAACCAAAACAACGAAAACGCTAAAATAGAAAAAGCCTACAATTGTCTTGTCGGCAAAAAATTAGAAGATGAATTAAAAGAACCACAGAATGTAATCCTGCTGCCCGACGAAATGATAGATAATTCACTTGGACTCCGTGAAGCGTTAACCGTTGTGCGCCAGCAATACGGCACGAAAACAAAAATAGGTATTTTAACACCAAAAAGCGAATCCGCTCTAAAAAGAATCCTTCATGTCAATAATATTGCCGATAAAATAGACTTTGTTATTTCCGAACGGGAACTGAAGAAAAAAGCGACCGGACTTATCGACCCGATAATTAATTTTATAACTAATAAATATCCTCAAGTAACCGATCCGAAAAAACAAGTGGCTATTATTACGCTCGATTTGGACAAATTAGGTATTGAAGCGGCTCGTAAAGCTCAGGTTTTCGTTCAGGAAAAACCGCAAGGACCCAATGAAGTGTTTTCCGTGGCAAACGGTTTATTCGCCGCAGTAATGACTCTTGAAGGACATGACAACGATCTAATTGCTTATGACGGATGGGTTGAGGGAAAACCACGTACACTGCGCACTATACCTGTGCAGAAAAATTTTCTCGACCAGCTTAACAGACAGCGTGAAATCAACCAGATGTTTGAGTCTGCGGCCTAATGCCTTTTTGACAAACAAATTTTTATTTAATAATTTTACGGACAATCTCGCTCTTTGAGTTTTAACTTGTATAATTCACGTACATTATTGAAAAACTTAACAGCAAATTGCGACCTGTAATCGGGATATGTCCATATCCATGGGCGAAAACAGTTATCACAGTAATACAAGGTTGTTTCTGCATAAATACAGTTACCGAGATAAATGCGATGTGTTGCGTCTTTTGTTGTGGCAAGCACAAGTTTGGCAAGTGTAATATAACCCGGGTCAATATTTATACGGCGATTATTTTTTGCTGAAAATTTCTGTTCCAATCGGTTTGTTTTTCGTTTGATAAGACCAATAGTCTCGGGTCTAATTAAAGAACAAAAAGCGATATATTTCCGTAAAATCCCATCACCCATCTCCTTATTGTAATAGTCCGTAAAATCAAAAGCAATGGTCTCGCTTTCTAAAAAAGTTTCGCCAAACTCTGTCTTCAATAAAGCTAACGAATCATCAAGCAGAGAACTATTAGAGGCCAAAAGACCGCATATTAATAGTACCGGTGAATGTTTTCTTTCCTGTCCCATAAAATTTTATCGTGAAATATTTTTAGATTTATTACTTATTACTTTCATTAATTCCTGATTCGGTTTGATTACATCGTAAGAGAAAAAAATAACACCGTCAGCTCCAAGCGATAACGCATCGTCTATCTGCTCGGCAAGAGATAACGCATTATTGGTCAGCAGGTACGCGCCAAGCCCGATATATACCTTAGAGTTTGCTTTAGACGCCACAGCTTCTCTGCTTAAATATCTAACAAACCGATTATCCGTGCTGTAATTCATTGTTGATACAAAATTAACTAATCCGTCTTCAAGCCATCGCCGCCAATCCTGAAATGCGCTAAGATAAGCTCTGTCAGCCCAGCATATGCATGCTGTGGATAAAATTTTATTTTTTTGAGCGCATATTCTTTTTACTTTACTAACAAAAGAAGTAACTTGGCCACGGCGCCAATTATCCCATAACTGGGCATTCTCGCGAGTTAATTTCATGGTAAACGGTGAAAGCCCTGTTTTTTGTTTGAACCGATTAACACTGTCCACGCCGTATCCAAAACCGTGCCCTGCCGCCCATCGTGATCCGGGATAAAACGGCACACGATAAGGATACCTTACAAAATCAAGATGCACACCGGCACAGGCCGGATATTTTGTTATAGCTTCATCAATGAGTTTTAAAAGATAATCCTGCACTTGCAGGTCGCCCGGGTCAAGCCAGTATCCGCCGTCCGGCAGGTCTTCTTTGGGATAATCTATTATAAGCCTTTTCCTGCCGTCGCGCGTAAATATCTTAGTCCCTAATGCCTTTACTATTGGCGCGTTAAGATTTTTCTTTATGCGAAAAACGTTTATCCATAAATGCACGTTTATTCCGTTTTTACCCGCTTTTTCAATAATATATTTTATAGGATCAATGTTATATCTATTGATAAATTTTTTATACGGCGTCAAATCGGCATAAGAAGAATCAAACCAAGCCCGGTTACCCCGATGCACCTGAATAAATAAATCTTTTACCCCTAAAAATTTCGCGTCATCAATCAT
>JAGGZS010000015.1 GCA_021161885.1 bacterium | reverse complement strand
ATCCATATACAATAATAAATCAATTTTTTTTAAATATAAAGTTTTTTATGCTTTGTAGATTTACAATTTATTGCGCCAAATTAAAAAACCTTAACATCCGCAACAATACCTTGCAGGCGCAGCAAAATGTTTCACAACCAATAATCCATTGATATAAAGCAGAATACAAACCGCATTCACAAAAACAGCCATTATTACACCCCTTGACTGCCAAATAGTTACCAAAAGAAATACCGAAAGATGAAAGATATTTTCATATAACATACTAATAAAAAACAACTTATGTTTAAATTTCATCTTATTCGAAAAATTGGTATGTAATCTGCGGAATATAACTGCTTAAATACGGGCAGAACAAGGGCAGAACAAGGAGATTTGCATGATAAACTATTACGAAGTTCTTCAGATTCATCCGAAAGCTGAGCAGGCGGTTATCAAAGCGGTGTATCGAACTTTAATGAAAGATTTATCCAATCATCCCGACTTCGGAGGTTCAACTAAACGGGCACAAAAAATAAACGAAGCCTACGAATTTTTAAGCGATCCTTATAAAAGAAGAATTTTCGATAAAAAAATCAAGCGGTGGCAAAAACCGGAACAGCCTTTGCGAAACAAAACTATTGTGCTTAAATGCGCCGTATGCGGTATATTTAACCGTGTTAAGATAAATATTTTTATTGAAAAATCGGTTGCCGTAAAATGCGGTATATGCGGCAGCGCGTTATCGCCTCAGCGCGCAGACAACAATAATAGCAATAATCTCTTTGTGAATAATATCGTAACCAATCTAAAAAAACACAGATGGAATGAGCTAAACCGATACGACAGATATTTCGACTCGGTTCTTGAAAACGACTTTTTCCTAAAAAATTATATGTACATCAAAAAGATGTATTCGCTTAACCGCAACAACATAGATACTGTTTTACGCAAATGCAAAAGCACTTATACACGCAGTCTGAGACCCGTTGGGCATTATTTTATAATTTTGGCGGATAATATAGAATATATTTCATATATTGTAAATGAAATGAGCAGGCAGTCTCAAAATATGAAAGGATGGTCGTGCGGTTTAATTATTCCTGTGGACTGCGCAAGAGCCCAAGTTTTTCTTTCTCATGTTAATTTAAACCATCATCCTGCCGATATATTAAGACTGAGGAATTATATTTTCTAAATAAGGCTTAATATATTTAGCGGTAGGATGATATAAATGAGGAAAGTTCCAATAAAAAAACTTTATGCCGGAATGATTCTTGCCAAACCTTTTCATAATGCGCAGGGTAAAGTTCTTTTAATGAAAGGGTGCAGATTGACCGCAAAAACCATAGCAAGGCTTTATGATTGGGACTGTGAATTCATTTATATTGAAGGAGCGCCGGAAACCAACGATGAAAAGACTAAAACTATAGGTATTGACTACGACATATCAAAACTCGATTTAATACTCGAGGACATAGACAAACGGTTTGAAAAAGTTAATGGCGACGAGGTGTTGACAATGATCAAAGAAACATTAAAACGCTTTATTGAATTCAAATGTGTGCACAATGAAAATTAGAAGAAAAGAATTACGCCAGCACGTAAATAAAATTATAACGCTTCCCACACTTCCCCATGTTATCGGGAAACTTGCCGGTGTGCTTGAAAACCCAATGGTATCCGCGGAAGAAGTAAATACGGTTATATCGTCCGATCAGGTACTTACCGCTAAAGTGCTGCGGCTTGTCAATTCTGCTTTTTACGGGTTTCCGGGGCAGATAAGTTCTGTTACGCACGCTATTGTTATACTCGGGTTTACGACTATAAGGAGCGTGGCTCTTTCCGCTTCGGTTTTCGATGTGTTTTCGCTCAACGGCGGTTCAATCCAGTTTGACAGGCGCAAATTCTGGCAGCACGCTGTCGGCACAGCTGTTATCAGCAAAGCCATCGCCCATTACAAAGGTTATCCTGAAGAAGAAGACGCTTTTGTGGCAGGACTGCTTCACGATATCGGCAAAATAATAATCGACCAATGCCTGCACGACCTGTTTATGAAAATTATAAAAGAAGTTTACGATAATGATATTTTATTTATAGAAGCGGAAGAAAAATTTATGGACTGCAACCACCAGCATCTCGGCAAATGGCTGAGCGAAAACTGGAAACTTCCTGTCCGCCTGCGCGAGGCGATTGCGCATCACCATAACCCTGAACGGGCAAGGGAAGGTTATCAGCTCGCCTGTTTTGTCCATCTGGCGGATATACTTTGCAGAGCAAAAAAAATCGGCTGTGCGAGAGATACGCAAATCCCTAAAATATCACATAAAGCATGGCATTGGCTTGGGCTTCAGGAACCGGAACTTCTTGAATTATTTGAATTAATAGATTTAGAAATAGATAAAGCCCAGATTTTTTTCGATATCATAAACAAGAAATCCAAAACTTACTGCCAATCTAAAGCGTCTTAAAAAATCAAATTAAGACTAATTTCAGGTATATAAATTGCTTATTATCTAAATCCATAAAATAAAAAATTTTTTTCTTTTTTTGGAGGATAAAAATGAACAAGAAAACGAAAATTGTCGGTTTAATACCTTCAAGATTAAGGTCAACCCGCCTTCCTGAAAAACCGCTTAAACTCATCGAGGGAATACCTATGATAGCGCATGTTTACCAACGTTGCCTGCTGTGTCCCGATCTTGACGAGCTTTATGTTGTTACAGACAGCAAACAAATAGCCGATGTTGTCGAAAAAATAGGCGGTAAATATATAATGACCAATCCAAACCACCCGACAGGAAGCGATAGACTTGCCGAAGCCGCGGCTCGTATTGAGGCTGATATTGTAGTCAACATTCAGGGTGATGAAGCGCTTGTTAAACCTGAACATATTTCAACGGCAGTACAGTCGCTTGTAACCGATCCGTTCGCTAAATGTTCTATACTGGTTTGTGATTGTTATGAAAGAAACGCGCCTAATGAAATTAAAATTGTGCTTGATAAAATGAATTATGTTTTATATTTTTCACGGGAAGATATTCCTTCATCTAAACGCACAGCCGAAGCTCCTTTGAAAAAAATATACTGCATTGTTCCTTTCAGAAAAAATTTTCTTTTAACTTTTGCTTCTATGGAACAAACTGCGCTTGAGAAAATAGAGTATAACGAGTACCTGAGAATACTGGAAAACGGTTATAAAATAAAAGGAGTTTATGTTGAGCACGTACCGCCTTCGGTAGACGACGCCGATGACCTTGAATTAGTGCGAATGCTTATGAAGGAAGATTTAATAAAAGAAAAATATTTAGCAAAAACTCTCAAAAGGTTAAAAAAACAATCTACTACGGCATCATCAATAATATAATTGAGCAAAAAAACAGTTAATCTATTCCCATTCTATTGTGCCGGGAGGTTTATGGGTAATATCAAAAAAGACGGTTTCAATAAAATCGAACGCCAATATATCTTCAGCGAGGTTATTTAGTAACGCAAACGGTATTTGAGCAAAACTTGCGGTCATAAAATCGCGTGTTATTACAGGGCGCAGAACGATAGATTCTTTATTGCCGTTACTGCTTAAGGGCAGTAACACGGTAGGCATTTGCCATATTATTCTAATCAGGTTATTTTCCTCTAAAAAATCCATTACCGCCGCATCTATTTGGCGAAGCATATCGAGCCTGTCTCGCCAGAGGTACGCTTTTTTCAGTTTTAACTCGGGTAACGTTTCAGACCCTATCATAGCGACAACCCTGTTTATTTCGGGATTGGCGTTAGTAATTGATGTAGAAATATTCTCGTACAGTTTCCAGTCTTGTTTACCGTATATGACTGCCGGATGGGCATACGACCTGACATCGCCCTGCACACCCACGCTTCGTATAGGAAGCACACTTATTTTTAAACCTTGTTTTTCGCAAATTTTTATAGTTTCGGGGTTCAATACATTAGATATATCGTCCGCTTCTCCGTTTGAGCACAACGCGCGTACAGCGAGTCCCGGTCCGGGGAACGGGTGCCGCCATACCATTTCTTCAGGCAATCCTAATTCTATACCCAACTCACGCACTTCATCTTTATATAATTGGACAAGCGGTTCTACTACTAATCCTTTTTTAACCATTTCAGCGATCATATCTATGCGGTTATGGTGAGTTTTGATTACAGCGGCGTTTTTAGTCCCGCCCGATTCAATAGTATCAGGATAAATAGTGCCTTGTCCGAGGAGCCATTGATCGGGGTTAAGCCCGAGTTTTTTCATCGCTGAATCAGCGGCTTCAATAAAAGTTCTGCCGATAATGTTACGTTTTTTTTCCGGCTCGGCAACGCCTGCGGTATTTGCGAGAAAAGTATCGCTGTGGTCTTGAATAAGCAGGTTATGGAAATTATATTTACTCATAGTTTCTCGTACTTGATCGATCTCATTTTTGCGGCAAAAACCGTTATCAATGGTTAATCCTAAAACGCGGTCTTCTCCTAAAATCTTATTTAACATTGTAAAAGCGACTGTTGAATCGACTCCGCCTGATACAAGCATAAACACTTTTTTATTTTTAACCTGATTTTTTATTTTTTCGAATATATCGTTTAAATACCCTTTAATAGTCCAGTCTTTACGGCACTGACAAATGTTCGCAAAATTTTCAAGCATAGCCATTCCGTGAGTGGTATGTGTAACCTCAGGATGGAACTGAAAACCGAAGATATTACGTTGCGCATTATAAATAGCGGCATACGGGCAGTCTTTAGTTTTTCCGATTACTTTGAAATGATCGGGCAATGCGGCAACCGAATCGCCGTGGCTCATCCAGACTTGTTCGTGTTCGGCAAGCCCTTTAAAAATCGTGCTGTTATCTAAGAGAGCAAGACGCGCTGTGCCGTACTCTTTAAACCCGGGTTTTACTTTTCCGCCAAACTCACGCACTATAAGCTGATGCCCGAAACATAATCCAAGAATAGGTATATTCATACTAAAGAGTTTATTATTGATTTTAGGTATGTTTTCATCGTAAACGCTGTTAGGACCGCCCGATAAAATAATCCCTTTTGCTGATTTAAGCGCATCTATGTTTACGCAGGGATGTTTTATATCGGCATAAATGTTGAGGCGTCTTATTTTGTTAGCGATTAAATGAGCGTACTGTCCGCCAAAATCTATTACATAAATTGTATCCATTAAACATACTCACTTTTTAAGGTTATTAAATTTCAAGTCATAGAGGGAAAAATATTTTGTTATTTTACAGATAAATTCACATAAAAAAAAGAAAAAAAGGATTTTTTAAATCGGTTTTTTTAAGGATTGGACGGTATGCCTGCGAAAACTTCAACTATTTCCGGATCAAACTGCTTGCCTGAGTTACGGACGATTTCCTCAAGAGCATAGTTATGGGACAATATTTTTGAATACGGTCTGTACCAAGTGATCGCGTCATATGTGTCCGCAACCGCGATAATCCTGCCCCATAAAGATATTTCATTACCTTGCAATCCGTGGGGATAGCCTTTCCCGTCGTATCGTTCATGATGCTGAAGAGCCGCTTGTGATACATTCCATTCAAACGGGATAGGGGCTAAAATTTTGTACCCGATTATAGGGTGCTGGCGTATAATTTGTATTTCTTCAGGAGTCAGCTTCTCAGGTTTAAGCAATATGGTGTCGCTTATTCCTATTTTACCTATGTCATGAAGTTTTGCGGACAAATATAATCCTTCTAATTCATCGGCATCCATATTAAGCGCCATACCTATATCCATACATGTTTTCGCTACTCTGTCGGAATGACCGCAAGTAAGCACATCCCTAGCTTCAACCGCATGGGTTAATGCTTGAACAGTGGCAATAAAGGACAAAGCGAGTTGATTATTCATCTTGTATAATTCTTCTGTTTTAGAAACAATGGTTTCTTCAAGAATATTATTCATCTCGTAAAGTTCTTTATTTTGCGAAAAAACTTTATTGCTTATTTCCTCAACGGATATTTGCGCATCAAAATATTCGATTACTTCATGGAAAATGTTCTCAATTTTATCTAAATCCCATGATTTTGAGATAACACGATAAATTTGAGCCCTATTGACCATATTGAAAACATCATCCTGTTTTTTATCGCCTATAAGCAGAACTCTTATTATATGTTCCCATACATTTTTTACTTCATGCAGGAAATCAAGGCAAGTTTGGTCGTTATACAAATCGTTGTCCACTACAACAATACAACATTTATGCGTGGATATGAATGTTAAGGCTTCCTCAAAAGAAGAGGCATAAATGAAATTACTGGAAAAATTTTCCGATATTATCCATTCAAGACTGCTTATGGTTTGAGAATCATTGCTAACTAAAAGAATATGCCTTTGCACAATATACCTCTTATCTATATCTAATGCCCTATATTTTTGCTGCCGCAATAAAATATATCGGCACCTGCGAAATAAAATGTTAGTGAAAATATTTTAATATTCTTTGGAAGGCAAGAAGATATACGAAATCAGCTATTGTCTGGAACTATCATTTTATCCTTAACCTGCGGGGTTTTATTGTCTGATTCTTTGTACTTATCTACTTTGTTTAGATAGGTTTGGTAAATTGCCCTGTCCGGGTTAAGCTCGACAGCACGGCTTATTTCGCGTTTGGCTTTATCATAATTCTTTTCCCGCAGATATAAAAGCCCTAAACTGAAATGAGCCTCAGCGTGAACCGGCAATACATATATGACTTCTTCATATATAGAACGAGCTTTATCCGGTTTATTAAACCGTTCGTAGGTTAATCCAAGTTGAAAAAGAGTTTCCACGTTGTTTCTTAACTCTAACGCTTTTTTTAAAGAAGCGACCGATTCATCAAAAAGCCCAAGTTCACGATATAACCTTCCCAGATTCACGTATCCGGCTGCGTATTTAGGATTCAGTTCGGTTAATTTTTTTAAAATTTGGGCGGCTTCAGGATACTTTTTCATAAAAATATAAACTTGGCTTAAATATTCGTTTACTTTAAAATCATCATTTTTGACGGCAATATACTTTTCAAACATCGCCGCGCAGTAGGGGTATTCCCCTTTTTTCAAGGCGTTAAGTGCTTGTTTTTTATAATAATCAAGCTGTTTTAATTGATCCTGCGTTAACTTTACTCTATGTTGTTCGGCTTTAGATTTATCTTCTACGGCTGGTTTAGAGCCTATGGTTTCCGATTCGGATTTATCTTCAAGCGGTTGCGCCGGCTCTGTTATTGCCGGTTCAGATTTAGCCTCTTGCGCGGAACAAAGGTTATTATTGCCCGAAACCATATATAATATAACTGATAAAATAAGCATTAGTTTCATAATCATTTCTGTTCATCTCCTATACCTTCTAAAAGTTTTTCAAACGGCGAGCGTTCACCGCGCATAAGTTTAAAATAATTGTTAGCCGCCGGTTCATCCTCTTCAACAGGTTCGGATATTTCTATTATGCTCCCTGTTTTTATAGAAGAGAACCAAAAATACATTGCTGGTAAATCGTAATCGTCTATTATAACCGCAGCAATATCTATTTTTTCTTTGTTCAATAATTTTTCATATTGTTTAAACAGGTTTTCATAAGAGATTACATAGTTATAAAAACCCCTTAACACTTCGTCAATTTGATCTTGTATCGTATCGTTCCACACAGACCTTATCTCGCGAAGGACTTGTTTCTCATGTTCTTGTATTGCCCCGATTTTATATACTCTCAGACGTGATTTCAGCAGATGATATTCATCGTAACTTATTTTTCCGTCAAGCAGGTCTAACAAGGCGTCTTTATATTCGATCCATTTTTCTATCAGCAAAAATTTTTTCTCGGGATTAACTTTGTTATAAACCGCCATAACGCAAGCTGATATTTCATTTTGAGTTTGCTCCGACCTTAAATGGTTATACCATGCTTTAAGATAAAGCGAACCGTAATAAGCAGGATAATTTTTCGGGAAATTCATTTTTATTTTTCTCATTAAATCCATAAAATCTTTAAAAGAGGCCATTGTCATTCGGTTTTCAATTACGGTTTCAAGCAGAAAACTTATTTCATCGGACGATATTTCGCCGGATTTTTTTGTCAGCTCGTTATGGAACATATCGCGCTCGTTCATTACCTGATCTTGCGGATAAATTAGGGTATCTATTTTTTTAAGGACAAATTCATTATAGGAATATAATTGAGGGTAATCATCAAGCGCAACGGATAATTTATCCATTAACCGGAAAAGGCATTTTAAAAAATCCGCGTAAGACAATTCACCCGCTCCGGCGGAATTTTTTAAATCGGTATAATCCAAATAACGGGCAGGCAAATTTTTTTCTTTCCACGAACTTAAAATTTTATCCAGCTTTATAACTGTTGAGCGTAAAAACTCAAGTTTTAAATGATATGATTTATATAGCTTTTTTGTTTCTTTGATTTTTAAATCATCCCATGAAACAAACAGTTTTTGCGCATCCTGCGCCTCAAAATAAATTTTTTGCTTTTTAGATATTTTTCCGAAAAAACAAAAAACCGGCTTAGAGACCGCAGGGCAGGTAAATATAGAGCCGTTCCCGCGTAAATAATTGAGAACAGGCATTAGATCATCAAAATTATCATCGTTTTTTTTTACGAATAAAACAACAGGTTTGGGTTTCTCGGCTTTTTTTATCAGGCGGGGGGTAAAAATTTTTTCGTATTCACTATTATTTTCAAAACTATACCAGAAATTTTCCGCTCCAACGCTTTTAGGAGTTAAAAATATTAATAAAAAAAAATATACAGAAAAAAATCTATTAGCCATTATCTTTAATTCGCCGCTCTATTACTTGAACAAGTCGTTTACGCATTGCTTTTTTACCGCCGGAAGTTTCAATTTTCATATCGTTACCGCCAATAATAAAACTTTTTTTAAATTCAATACGAATATGTCCGCGTTTCCATGGGCGGTATAAATTTCTGGTTCCTTCAATATTTACTGGCAAAATAGCTTTTTTCGAGTGTAAAGCAAGCATAGCGACACCGGTTTTATATTCATTGTTATTATTACTATTGGCTATGGCCCCTTCAGGAAAAACACCGATAACTTTATTATCTTTTAAAAGTTTTACCGCCTGTTTTAGCGCTGTTGAATCGTAACTTTTTCTTTTTACGGGAATAGCGTTCCATTTACGCATAAAAAACGCGGTTACCGGATTTTTAAATAATTCTTCCATTGCAAGAAAATGAACACACCGATTAATTTTTCCAGCGACCAAAAACGGGTCAAAATAACTTAAATGATTAGCTGTAAGCAAAAAACCGCTTTCGGACGGGATATTTTCCAATCCGGTAACTTCAACTCGACATACAAGTTTAGCGTAAACCCAACACAGGCTGACAGCAAACGAATATAAAAAAGTCATTTCTATTAGAAAAATTCCGGTAAATAAATTTTTGCCTGCTCAATCATTTCGTCATTTGATATACCGGTAGTTCTGCCCTTGTCATATTGCTTGCTTACCCATTTATACATTTGCATGATACCGGTATGGCGTTTATCAATACGGTTATCGCCTTTAAGGAGAAGGGTAGTATTTACCCAGTGGGCTATACCCGCCGTACCGGAAACATTTGTTATAGTTACTCCGAGCCGCCTGTTAAGGAGTTTACCCGTATTAAAAATGTTATAGATACGTTCGTCTTTAGTTACTCCGTCCGCATGGATTCCCGCCCGAGTCGTATTAAAATCGGTTCCTACGAACGGATAGTTCGCGGGGATATCGGCTTTAATTTCTTTTCTGAAATAATCGGCTATTTCTGTTATTACAGTTGTATCTATATCGTCTTGTCTGCCGACTAACGATATATAGTCTATTATCAAGGCTTCAATAGGCGGGTTGCCGGTTCGTTCGCCGAATCCGAGAAGTGTTCCGTTAGCCGCGCAGCATCCGTATAACCACGATGCTGTACCGTTTATAAGAACTTTATGGAAATCGTTATGCCCATGCCATTCAAGCTGCTGCGAAGGCACGCCTGCCTCATTGACAAGCCCGCTTATAAGTTTAGGCACGCTTCTTGGCAAAGCCGCTTCTGCAAAGGGCACTGCGTATCCCATTGTATCGCAAGCGCGCACTTTTACGGGAATACCGCTTTCTTCGGATAATTTCATAAGTTCCTGCACAAACGGGACAACAAACCCATAAAAATCAGCGCGGGTAATATCTTCTAAATGGCATCTTGGAACTATGCCCTCTTCAAGAGCTGTGCGCACAACGTCAAGGTAAGATTCCATAGCCGCTTTTCTGGTTTTTTTAAGTTTAAGAAAAATATGGTAATCCGACGCGCTGGTTAGGATGCCTGTTTCTTTTAACCCCATTTCCTTGACAAATTTAAAATCCGATTTAACAGCTCTTATCCAACCGGTTACTTCAGGAAACTTGTAACCGCGGGCAAGACATTTTTCAACGGCTTCCCTGTCTGTAGGGCTGTACAGAAAAAATTCAGACTGGCGTATTATTCCGTTAGGGCCTCCGAGCCGATGCAGAAAATCGAATATCGTTACTATCTGCTCGACTGTATAAGGCGGTCGAGCCTGCTGTCCGTCTCTAAATGTTGTATCGGTTATCCAGATTTTTTCAGGCATTGCCATTGGCACGTTTATATTATCAAATGATATTTTACATACCTCATCATAATTGAATAAGTCATCGTATAAATTAGGTTGGGATACATCTTGTAATTCATATTTTTTCATACCGCTTTTCTCCTTCCGTCTGTTTCCAATCCTAAATATTATATATTTTTTTTAAATTTATTTCAACT
>JAGGZS010000063.1 GCA_021161885.1 bacterium | reverse complement strand
TATTCTGATATTGAATTTATTTATCTTAACGGTGAAGATTTAACCACAGAGGAACTTATCAGTACTTTAAAAAATCTAAAACAGGGCACCATAGTGCTTTGCTTTGTCTGGTTTAGAGATAAAACCGGTAGATATTTTTCTCTTGAGCATATGGGGTCAAAAATAATCGGCAGCTGCGCGGTTCCGTTTTTCCCGTTAAACTATTTTTGGATGAAATATGGCGCAGTGGGCGGGAAATTAAATTCCGGAACTTCACACGGAACAAAAGCCGCTGATATCGCTTCCAAAATAATGCTTGGCACACATAAACCAAAAGATTTTCCTATACAACAATGCCGTAATAAATATATTTTCGACTACAATCAATTGCGAAAGTGGAATTTTAATATGTCCCTGTTACCGGAAGGAAGCATAATAATAAACCGCCATTTATCTTTCTTTCAGCGACATAAGATTTTTACAATTTCCATTTTATTATTCGTAATCTTGCAAACTCTTGTAATTATCGCATTTATAAGTAATTTTATTATGAGAAAAAAAGCCGAACATGAAAAAACCAGTTCACAAAAACGTTGCCGGAACTTAATTGAAACAATAAACGATTGGGTATGGGAAACAAACTCCGACTTAAAATATACTTTTTCGAGCTCTACCGTAGAACAAATTCTCGGATATGCCCCTGAAGAAATTATCGGGAAAACACCGTTGGATATTATTGTGCCCGAAGAACATGATCGAATATCCGCTTTTTTAAATAAAACAATTAAGGAAAAAAAACCTTTTAATATGCTTGAAAGCACAAATTTTCATAAAGACGGGCATAAAGTTATTCTTGAAAGAAGCGGTGTGCCTATTTTTGATGAAAAAAATAAATTTATGGGATTTAGAGGGATAGACAGGGATATATCTTATAAGAAAAAAATAGAGAAAGAACGCGAATATCTGCTTTATGATTTATCTATAAAAAACGAAGATTTAGAAAATATCGTTTATATTGCTTCCCATGACCTTAGGTCGCCTTTGGTAAATATTCAGGGTTTTTCTAATGAACTTTGCGAAATATTTACCGAATGTTTTGGAAAAATCAACCAAATGGATATTCCAATAACCCAGAAACAGGAAATAACGAAAAAATTTGAGACATTTGTTAAACCTTCGTTTGAGTTTATCCGCAAAAATATTTTAAAGATGGATAAACTCTTGGCATCACTTCTTAAACTCGCGAAAATAGGCAATGCCGCTATGGAAATAACCGCTATTAATATGAATGAGCTTATGGACTCTATTTTTTCAGCTATGCAATATCAAATAAAAACCGCGAAAATTAAAATTGAAAAAAATTCTTTACCCGATTGTATGGGCGATTGTATCCAGATAAACCAAATTTTTTCAAATCTAATTGATAACGCCATTAAGTACACTGACCCTAATAAACAAGGCAGAATAATAGTAACAGCAAAAAGAAATAATTCGAAAATTATTTATTGTATTAAAGACAATGGAATCGGTATAGACCCTTTATACCATTTAAAAGTGTTTGATATTTTTCAACGCCTTGACCCTAACAATCAAATTGACGGAATCGGCATAGGTTTGACTATCGTAAAACGGATTGTAGAACGCAATAACGGAAAAATATGGATAGATTCCAAAGCAGGGCAAGGCTGCAAAGTTTTTGTTGAGCTGCCTTCAGCCTCATAAAAGGATGGTTTATGGAAAGAAAGCAAATTATCGTTTATATCCTGTCATTTAGTTTATTTTTTTTTATTGGATGCGAAAAAAAAGAAACCATCCCGCCTATGCCTATGCCTCATCATATTACTTTTGATACATCCGATGCAGTTACGATATATGCCAATTACTACCAGCCGGATAAACCCGCGCCGGTCTTGATTTTGCTTCATATGTACGGCAGGACAAAAGAAACTTGGAAACCCGCAATACCATACTGGCATAACAAAGGATTTGCTATCGTAAATATTGATATTAGAGGACACGGCGACAGCATAAAACAAGGTAATAAAACAATTCGATATTCGTATCCTAAAAAACCGGAGGACAATCTTTTCCTTCAAGCATGGAAAGATGTGCAGGCAGCCATAGGTTATCTTGAAAAATATAAATCCAAACGCTGCCGGACAGATAAAATTATCTTAGTTGGAGCAAGTATCGGATGCAGTATCGCTTTACATTGCGGGACTAAACTTAAAAATATAAAAGGAGCGGTTCTTATGTCGCCGGGGCTAAATTATCTCGGCGTTAATTCATTAGAGCATATAACAAAATTTTATCCAAAACCGCTTCTTTTTGTATCTGATGAAAAAGAATTGTCCGCTTGCGAAAGGCTTATTAACGCAGGCGGGTATTCGACCGAAGATTTGCTTTTTTTCCCTCAAGCGGGTCATGGAACATTAATGTTTGAATCGAAAAACAGTATAAAAATCATCAAAAAAATCGGCAACTGGCTTGAAAATAATTTTATTGCTGAAAAAAATTAACGTAAACCTAATTATTTCCTGATAACCCCTGTAAAAACCGCTATTTTTTCTTAAACTCATAGGGTGTTAAATTGTTCAATGAACTATGAGGTCTTACTGCATTATAATCAATCCGCCATTTCTCTATAAGTGGACAACTGTAGATGCTAAATGACCAGCCCCCATTTTTTGTACCAGTTAAAACTTAGTGGTTTTCTCCGTGATTCTTTGGTTCTGGTTCCCATTCTGGGAATGTAGTGAGACCGTAGGTAGAACGCAATTCCCTGAATTGTCAGCAAATTCTTCAGGGGTCATATATCCTAACGAACTATGCGGTCGATAGGTATTATATTCTACTCGCCAATTTTCCGCAATAATTTGTGCTTGCCTGCCGTTTGCAAACAACTCGCAATTCAAACATTCATCACGGAATTTACCGTTGAAACTTTCTATATACGC
>JAGGZS010000082.1 GCA_021161885.1 bacterium | reverse complement strand
TTGCCATACTGTTTGCGGACAGGTTTGCGTTTGACGAGCTCTTATGAAAAATGCCGTTTACACACTTAACCTGACATACTCCTTCGATCAGATAACAGGGGATAAGTATCACCTTTAATTTCAGGCATGAACTTCTGGATTGTAGTAAATACTACTCCGCCTGAAGCGACTCTCAGGTATTCTCTGAGCTGATCTCGGGATTCTGCCTGAATAGGTTTTTGACGCAATAACTCATAACATCTGCTGAACGTGCCGAACAACTGATCGTCAAGGTCGTTGCGGTCGGTAATAACTACCAGCGTCGGATTGCGCATTTGTTCGCATAAAATCAGTTTTCCCGCATAGAATGCCATTATCAAACTTTTTCCCGATCCTTGCGTATGCCATACCACCCCGCACCGGCGGTCGCCTTGCGCGCCGGATGCCTGAAGGGTTGCGCCGATAGCTTTGTTCACCGCATGATATTGATGATACGCCGCAATCTTCTTATTCATCTGGGTTTCCTGTTCAAACACCACAAAATGCCTGATCAGGTCAAGCATAATCTTTTTATTGAGCATTCCACGCAATAAAACGTCTATTTGAGGCAACCCTTGCGGAGCTTTTGTCTTGCCGTCGATAGTTTTCCATGGCAGGAACCGATCCCAATTAGATGTTATTGTTCCGGTTTTAGCGTTCAGCCCGTCACTGGCGATAAGCAGTTCGTTATACTGAAATAAAGATGGTATCTGACTGATATACGTTTGAAACTGCCTGAACGCGCTATATACGGTAGCGTTTTCATCAGCGGGATTTTTCAGCTCGATAACGCCAATCGGCAACCCGTTTATAAACAACACTATATCCGGTCGGCGCGTAATATTGTTTTCCGTAACGCTGAACTGATTGACAGCTAAGAATTCGTTCTCCTCAGGATTAACAAAATCTACCAGCCAAACTTTATCTCCGGCGATTCTGTCGTTTTTGCGGTACTCCACATCAACACCGTTTACCAGCATATTATGGAACCGGTGATTATTTACTATAAGGTCGGGGCTTTGCGTGCGCAGAACCTTTTTTACCGCTTCTTCTTGCGCGTCTTGCGGGATAGATGGATTTATTCTGCCGATAACAGAACGCAACCTGTCGGCTAACACCACATCAGCGTAACTTCTACGTTCCGCAGTAAGTGAATCCGGCGCAATATCAGGTCCATGAATGACCTCATAGCCAAGACCGGAAAGTATATCTAAAGTAACCTGTTCGACTTCTGATTCGGTTATTGGTTTCATTGCTCTACGATAATTCCTTTTTTATACAAATTTATAAAATAGATTAATATGTCGATTATATAAAGATATTCTCAGAACATATTTAAATTATAGCGTTTTATCGACACGTTCTCATGTTGTGTCGATTATATAAAGACATTCTCAAGATTTTAAAAGACTATAAAATTCCTTGTTCAGATATAACATTTCTTTACCCACTTTTACAGCTTCGAGAATACCTATATCACTTAGTTGAGTAAGATATGAACTAGCTGTTTGCCGTTTTGCGATTTTTTCGTTTTCGATGAATTTTATTTTGCAATATGGGAGATGAAATAAAAGCTCTAACAATTCTTTGGAATAGATTTTTGGCAATTTTTCTTTCATTATTCTCTTAGTTCTTTGCATTAAATCATATATGCTATCTATTTTTTCTTGTGTGTAAATGGCGGTTTGTTCAATCGCATCAAGCATATATAAAATCCAACTTTCCCATTGTTGCTTCTCTGTCACATTTATTATTCCTTTATAATATCGAGATTTATTCTCTATGATATATTTGCTTAAATAAAGAACGGGTATGTTTAATAGTTGCGCATGAATAAGATATAAAACATTTATTATTCTTCCTACTCTTCCATTGCCGTCAAAGAAAGGATGTATTGCTTCAAATTGATAATGGATAACTGCCATTTTGATTAACGGATCAATATCATCATTATTTTCATTAATATATTTTTCGAGATTTTCGAGTTTATCTCTGATAATTTTTTCGCCGTCAGGCGGAGTGTAAATAGTTTTACCCGATAGTGTTGCTACTTTTATTCCCGTACAATTTCTTATACCTGCGGTATTTTCTTTTATTATGTTTACGAGTTTAATAAATAAATTTGTGTTCATTACAGATGTTTTTTTTATATGTTTAAATCCTTGCCAAAGGGCTTCTTGGTAGTGGATAACTTCTTTTGTATTCGGATCTTTAATCTTTTTATCAGAACTTGCCGCCTGAAACAATTCATCATTGGTAGTGACAATATTTTCTATTTCAGAACTTAATTTTGCTTCCTGTAAAGAAATACAATGTATTAATACCGATTGATTCGGTATATTCCGTCCAGAACCTTTTAAATTCGCAAGTGCTCGATTAGCAGAAATAGCTTTTTTAAGTATTGTCTTAGTCTCAATATCAGTTTTTGGCGGTAACAGCGGTAATGAGGTATATGGCAACTCTCGATTAAAACCCATATTATATCTCCTTTAATTTAGTTATGAGAAATCTCAAAGCATCATGATTGTAAATACATGGAATTCCTGTTGGTAACTTTCCTGTTTCATTGTAGTCTTTTTTTTGTAATTTACTTCTAAAATTATATGCTGAATATTTAGGGTTTCCCTTAATCTCTTTTTTTAATACATTGTTAAATGTAGTTTGTTTGACATTAGGTAATTCTTGTTTTACTTTCTTTAATAATTGCGCATAAGTAAGCGGATAGCTATCAATCAAATTAACTTTTCTCACCACTTTTGCAATACCCTGATTTTCTCTATCACTCTGTATTGTTTGTTGCAAATCAGCTTTTTTCGCAGATACAACTTTGACATTAATTTCACACGTAAAATAAAAACCTTTTGTTTCATCCAAAGTGTTTTTAGCAGATACAACAGAATCAAATAATTGATTGATAATATCAGATCTTTTCTCTCTATCAAGCAATGAAAATGCACAATAATTGTAATCAAATCCTAAGGGCATAATATAAAAATTGTACTCAGATAAACTCCGATTAAACCAATCTTGAATTATCTTCTGATAATTTAACAAAGCGGCTACACCTAGTGTATAAACGAGATAACTTATATCGTTGTT
>JAGGZS010000030.1 GCA_021161885.1 bacterium | reverse complement strand
TTGCCATACTGTTTGCGGACAGGTTTGCGTTTGACGAGCTCTTATGAAAAATGCCGTTTACACACTTAACCTGACATACTCGATTTGTTTAAATTTTCTTCCCCTTCCCTGATTACCCCGTATGATTATTTATCTGTCTGCCTATGTCGATGTCTGATTGAACCGCTTGACTGCTCCTTTCCGTAAAAATTTTTTAATGTGCTGTCAAAATCTTCTTGTCGTGTGCGAACAGTACGGGTAGAATTGTTATCCGTCAGATAAGGTGGGACAACACTTTTGGGCACGAGGATATTTTGTGAGTACAGTAGGCATTGATGAGGAAATAATAAAGGCATACATTCGGAATCAAGAATATATCAATTCAAAAGAACAGATGGAATTTTGGAAATAAGAAGCCCCCGACAAAGTCGGGGGAGTTTTCACTTAGAAAACAGCCGGACAGGTGTGCAAAAAAAATCAGGTTAATAGGGATAACCGTAACTAATCTTATGGAAAGCGGATGCCAGGGAATATTGTTTGGCAAAAAGGCTAAAAAAACAACCAGCTTTATGAGTCGATGGATCAAATCAAAGATAAATACGGAAAAAATATTATTAATCTTGGCTCTTCCATAAAAAAAAATGACAAAAAAAATAAATGTGTAACCTGTTTGTTTTAAGAAAGATGTGGTTGCGGGTCTGTTCTCAAATAAATAAAAATTGTTAAAAAACAGATTTTGCGTTTTTTTTTGAAGACAATTTTTCCAAAAAAAGTATAAAAAAAATATAAGTATTCATATATAATTATTATAAAATACACTGACGAATGTTATATAATTAGAATAATTTATTTAATAGATTAAAATGCAGGAGGAGAAAATGACAAAACGCGATTTAGTTGTACGTATTGCCAATGAGACCGGACTTACCCAGCAGAATGTTTATTCAATTATCCAGAAGAGCCTTGATATTATTACGGAAACATTGAAAGACGGCGAAACAATAGAATTTCGCAATTTCGGAGTGTTTAAAGTTATTGAACGCAAAGCCCGTCGAGGAATCAACCCTAATCATCCTGACCATAAAATTAATATTCCCGCGAAAAGAATAGTTGTTTTTAAACAGGGAAAAAAGATGAAAGGTCTTGTTAAATAATAAAAGATATGTTATTATACCTGCTTTTACTGCTTAAAAAATAGTTTTTATTTTTTAATTAGGAGGTATATGTGCCTAAAATTTTAGTTATTTATTATTCACGTACAGGCAACACTAAAAAAATGGCTGAATTGATAACACAAGCTATTGAACAGACTGGCGCTGAAGCGGAACTGAAACAAGTTGCCGATGTAAACGTAGATGAGATTATTGAATACGACGCGATAGTTATGGGATCGCCCACTTATTACGGCGCTCCGGCGTATCAGATACGTAAACTGATAGATGAGAGCGTAAAATTTCACGGCAAGTTGGCGGGTAAAATAGGGGGCGCTTTTTCGTCATCAGCTAATATCGGCGGTGGAAATGAGACAACTATACTTAATATAATTAATGCCTGGCTTGTTCACGGAATGGTAGTTATAGGTATTTCTTCGGGAGACCATTACGGACCTGTATCTATAAATGCCGTTGACGATAGAAGCAGTCTAATTTGTAAAAATTATGGTAATAAAATAGGAAATTTAGCAAAAAAACTTTTTCCTTAATGGGTGTTTCCAATAAAAAACGCAAATATATAAAAAAGTTCGCTTATACGAAATCTGCTGACCAGCTTTCTAAGGATACCGGTTTGTCGGCAGATACGGTATTAAAGGTTTTGAAATCTTTCGGGATAAAGCCTGTGAAAGAAAAAGAACCTGAAACAGAACAATATCGTAGCGCGCCGGCTGAACAATCTTCTGATTTTTGGCGCCGCCTTTATTTTGTGCTTCTTTGTACCGCCATATTTTTCACCCCTTTATTTTTCATATCTGGATTATACGATATGTACAGCCTGCCGAAAAGCGCATTGCTTTGTGTTTTGTATCCTGTGGGCGGGATTATCTTTTTTCTTTACAGTATTTATTCAAAGAAAATTTTTATCGCTAAAAAATCTTTAAAAGATTCAATGTTTTTAATTCTTTTTGTGTTATTGGGCAGTATTTCTTTATTATGGTCGGTTAATAAATATGAGGCTATTTTACATCTTAATAATTGGGGATGCACGTTGCTGTTTTTAATCTGTTCGCTTTGTTTGCTGGACGGGATAAAATATATCAGGTGGATTACGGCAGCAATAACCTTATCGGCTTTTATAGTTGCGGTTATGGGGATTTTTCAGTTTAACGGATATAATCCGAGTTTTTTATATCAAGCCGCAGTGCCAGGGTCTTTTTTCGGAAACAAAAATTTTGCCGCCCAGTTTATTGTGGGCGCTTTGCCGTTCAGTTTATATTGCGCTTATTTATTCAGGGAAAAATTTTTCGGGATTTTTTCAAGCGTTACTTTTTTTATGCTTTTGTTTTTTCTTGTTATTACACGAACCAGAGGGGCCTGGGTAGCGAGTTCCGTATCTTTAGCGGCTGGATTGGTTTTGCTGGTTGTTTACGCTAATTTTAATCCGCTGATTTATAAATCGGCAGCAAGAAAATTTTTCAAAAAACATTTGAAATTTATTCTGCCTGGGACCGCTTGTTTTTTAATTTTGCTGGCGGCAACATTTATGCCGGGCGAGAAGAAAAGCAGCAAGACACCCGGTCTTGATTTGGGTGAAGAGATCACATCCATAGCTGAAACTAATAAAGGGTCGGCCCAGTGGCGGCTTACTGCATGGAGAAACACTTTGCAGATGATTAAATCCCATTGGGTTAAAGGTGTGGGTCTTGGGAACTGGCAGTTTTATTATCCGCTTTTTGCCAGAAAAGGTAAAGTCGACAAAGATTTCAACGAGGAAAGGCAGGCTAAACGCAACCATAATGATTATCTTCAGATAGCCGCGGAACTGGGAATCCCAGGGTTTTGTTTATTTTTGTTGTTTCTTGCGATTATTTTATTCTCAGGTTTAAAACTAATTTTTAAAAATTCGGAACTGGAATGGGGACTGCTCGGCATAACAGGCATTGTTTCGGTATTATCTATTATGGGCAACGCAATGTTCAGTTTTCCTCTTCAGGAAACCTTGCCGTTATTCTTTTTGGGCGTAGTTTCTTCGCTAATCATTTATGGAAAAAACCGTGATAAAGAACGATATTCGTTTCAGCCCAAAAAAATTTCTTTTTTATTTGTATTAGGGTTAATTATATTTTCCGCGTTATTTTATTTCAATTTATTTTGGGCGATAAGATTATGCCGCGCGGATTATCATTTTCTAAAAGGAAAAGGTTACAGTAAAGGTAAAATGTATGAACAAAGCCTTGCGCCTCTTAGAAAATCCATCAAATTGAATCCGTATAATTTCAAGGGATATTCCCTTTTAGGCCGTTCATTAAACGAACTGCATTATTATCATGATTCCGTAGTAGTAAATAAACTTGCGCTTAAGCTTCATCCTTATTACATAAACTGTATGAATAATCTCGGCAACGCCTTAAGAGGCATTTATCATGTAGATGATTCCATTGCCGTTTACAAAAGAGCTCTTGAGCTGTTCCCCGATTTTGCCGAAGCTCATAACAATCTCGGCATAGCCTATAAAGAGAAAAAAGACATCCCCGCGGCTGAGCAGGAATATAAAAAAGCTATCGAGATAGACCCTTCGTATGAAAAGGCGTATAATAATCTTGGCAACATATATTTAAACCAAGGACGCATAGACGATGCGGTTCAATGTTATTTAAAAGCAATAAAAAATAATCCTGAATTGTCAGATGTTTATAATAATATCGGGCTTGCCATGCTCAAAAAGAAAAATTACAAAAAAGCCGTAGAATATTTTGACGACTGCATAAAAAGAAACAGCAGACTGCCCGATCCGCACAATAATAAAGGTACTGCTTTAAGGAAAATGGGCAAGTATGACGACGCCATAGTGCAGTTTAAAAAAGCGGTTATGATAGACAGCGAGTACCTGCCTGCATATAACAATATAGCGGAAACTTATTTGGCTCAGAAAAAAATTAATGATGCTGTAGCGCAGTATGAAAAAATGCTGAAAATCAATCCGTCGTTAAAAAGTATTTACCAAAGGTTATCGGAACTGTATTTTGAATTATATACTCAGGAAAAAGTCCTTGAATATCTTGATAAGGCAATAGAGACTATCGACAGGGCTATAGGGATGTATCCTGAAAATGTTGCGTTGCGTACGGTAAAAGGCAAATACCTTATGGAATCGGGGCAGAAAGAAAAAGCTCTTGAGCTGTTTAAAAAAATAGTTGAACTTGCTCCCCATAGACCGGAGTCTTATTATAATTTAGGTATAGCTTATCACCAGAACACAAAACTGCGGGCGGCTTTGAAGAACTATAAAAAGGCATTGGAACTTCAACCGGAATATTATTTTTTGTATTTTGAAATAGGCAAAATATATGAAGAACTTAAAATGTACAATGAATCGTTAAGTTCTTACCAAAAATTCAAATCGTTATGGAAAGGCGATGAAAGCTACATCAAAAAGGCAGACGCAAAAATCACGAGGGTTCGTCGGCGGTTGCTGAATAAATAATTTAATAGCTGATATGGAAATTTTTTAGTTTTTGATATATAATTTCCTTTTTTAAACATATAATTCAATTTATGATAATAAGGAGCTTAAACTTATGCGTCTTAAAGCTGTCCAATCAATAAGCACATCGTATAAGGAACTTGTAGTAATCCCTTTATTTGAGAACGAGCTTAAAAAAATTAACTGGATTAAAAAAATTGACGGTAATTTGTTCGGCCGTGTTAAGAATATTATTGATTCGGGTGATTTTAAAGGAAAATTTTTGTCATCCTTAACTCTGTACAGGGATGCAAAAGTTTTTAAAAGAATGATTCTTATAGGAGCCGGCAAAAAACGGGAGATTAATCAGGAAAAGTTACGCAAATTAATAGCCTCAGCTGATAATTCAGCTCAATCTTTTAATATCAAATCTTATACGGTTTTACTCAATCCGTTTGTGCCGTTTACGATATCTAACTATGGCGCAGGCAGGGTTTTTGCTGAAGCATTAGTGTTATCAAGGTTTAATTTTAAGAAATTTAAAAGCGGCAAAAATAAATCCGATGATAAGGATAAAAAAGATATAAACGTTTGTTTCGTAGGTGTACCTCGCGGAGATTTTAAAAAGGGGCTTCTCTACGGACAAATAATAGCCGATAACGTAAACATTGTCAGAAAAATAGTAAACACCCCTTCAAATGCACTTATTCCGGAATCTATCGCTGAGGAAGCTCGGAATATATGTAAAAATATTCCTGCGCTTAACTGTACTGTATTTGATGAAAAAGAACTTGAAAAACGGGCAATGAACGGAATATTATCCGTGGGCAAAGCGAGTGTTAATCCACCCCGATTTATCATTATTGATTATACACCTGAAGAGAAAAAAGAGGATAAGCCTATCGTGGTTGTCGGTAAAGGCGTTAGTTTTGACAGCGGCGGCATATCTTTAAAACCGCCCGGGGGTATGGAAAAAATGAAGTACGATATGGCAGGAGCCGGAGCAGTGCTCGGAATAATGAAATCAATGGCTGAACTTAAACTGCCTCAGAGAGTAGTCGGATTGATACCCACAGCGGAAAATATGCCAGGCGGTAAAGCGTATAAACCCGGCGATGTTATAACCATGGCGTCTGAAATAACGGTTGAGGTTATCTCTACCGACGCGGAAGGCAGAATGATTTTAGCCGACGCTTTACATTACGCCTCAACAGAATATAAACCTAAAGCCATAATTGATATGGCGACTTTAACAGGTGCCTGTATGGTTGCTTTGGGCAATAAAGCTATTGCTGTTATGGGCAATAACAGAGGGCTTATCCGTAGAATCATCAAGCATAGCGAAAATTCCGGCGAACGGGTATGGGAATTGCCTATGTGGGATGACTACGACGATATGATCAAAAGCGAAACCGCGGACATAAAAAACAGCGGCGGTCCCGGAGCAGGCACAATAGTAGGCGGTGTGTTTCTTCGTAAATTCGTGAAAAACGCTCCTTGGGCGCACCTTGATATCGCAAGCACCGCATGGGTGGACGGCAATAAAAAAGGGTATTTGTGTAAAGGGGCCACAGGCGCGGGAGTTCGGCTTTTATGCGAAATTATACGCCATTGGAATAATTAATTAATATCTCAGGAATATTGCCGGCAAAATATTTTAGATCAAAAACGGTATAAGAATTTTCCAATTAAAAAAAATTTAAAAAAAATATCTGTCATCAATCTAATGCCGTAGTTTTTATTTCTGTTTAACGAATTTTTTGGATTAGGGTATTATGAAAAAACTTGATTTACAGTCTTCTTATATATATGGTCCTTTGCATTCACGCAGGTTAGGAGTATCTTTGGGGGTTAACCTCTCGCCTGTGAAATATAAATTATGCAGTTTCGACTGTATATACTGCCAATACGGGTTTACGGATAAAAAGGTTTTAAAAACTTCTATGTCCAATGATTTTCCTGAGCCCCAAAAGGTTATAGATGAATTATTATCCGCTTTAAAACAAGCGGAAGAAAAATCGGTAAAAATAAATTATATAACTTTCGCGGGGAACGGCGAACCTACGGTTCATCCGAAATTTTGCGAAATAGCAAATAAAATTTTTGCGGTCCGCGATAAAATTGTCCCTTCGGTGAAAACAGCTGTTTTGTCGAATGCTTCTTGTGTTTCCGATCCGAACATAAGAAAAATTTTGGCTAAATTTGATGACGCTATTATCAAACTCGACGCCGGTGATGAAAATACTTTTAAAAAAATCAATCGGCCTCATACTCAGGTAAAATTTTTCCATGTGGTATCAGCATTAAAATCGCTTGATAATATTACGTTACAAACCTTGTTTGTAGAAGGGAGGCAAACTAACAGTTCCGATGAACAAATAGATAAACTTATCGATTGTTATAATTTTATTAAACCTCAAAAAGTTCAGATATATTCTTTGGACAGGGTGCCTGCCGAACATGATTTAAAAAAAGTTTCACAAACAAGGCTTAATGAAATCAGAAAAAAAATAGTTAATAAGTTACCCGGCCTTAACGTAACTGTTTATTGATGGATATGATAAATAACCGAAAATACCATAAAATACTTAATTTAGTATCCAAACCTTCACGTTACATCGGCAAAGAATGGAATTCTTTTTCGTCGGACGATAAAAAAAATCCCCTGCGTTTTCTGCTTGCCTTTCCCGATACATATGAGATAGGCGTATCTCATCTCGGCATGAAAATTTTATATAATATTCTCAACCAGACGAAAGATATACGGGCTGAACGTATTTTCGCTCCCGCGCGCGATTATACGGATCAGCTTAAAAAAAACAGCCTGCCTATTTGCAGTCTTGAAACCAAAACGCCCATTTCTGAATTCCATATAATAGGATTTTCTCTTCAGTATGAATTAAGTTACACAAATGTGCTCAACATTTTAAGTTGCGCAAATGTGCCTTTGCGCTCAAAAGACAGGTCTGAAAAAGACCCTTTTGTTATAGCCGGAGGTCCTTGCGTGTTTAATCCTGAGCCGATGGCAAATTTTTTTGACGCTTTTTTGATCGGGGACGCAGAAAACATGATTCTTGAAGTAAGCCGCGCCATAAAAAAAAACCGTGCCGTTAAAAATAGTTCAAGACAGGATATTTTACGTAAACTCAGCCTTATACAAGGGGTTTACGTACCGTCATTATATGAGACATATTACGACGAAAAAACCGGTAAAGTTGTTGTGAAAAAAGGAGATGCGCCTTATCCTGTGCGTCGCCGGATTGAGCTTGATCTCGATAAATTTGCCTATCCTATGTCGTTCCCTGTCCCTTATTGCGAAGCGGTGCATGACAGGATTAATGTTGAAGTATCTCGAGGATGTAACGCAGGGTGCAGGTTTTGTCAGGCAGGCATAATTTACCGCCCTAACCGACCTCGCAATCCTAACACTGTTTTAGAGATTATTATGAGCAATCTGGCTGGTACGGGTTATGACGAGGTTTCGTTGACATCTTTGGATTTGAGCAGTTATCCCGACCTTGACAATTTTGTAGGCTGTGTTATGGATAAATTAAGAAAAAATAAAATTTCCTTATCTATACCCTCTGTCAGGACAAACGCCATATCTGAAAATATGGCAAAACAAATTCAGTCTGTGCGTAAAACAGGGTTTACTATCGCTCCTGAAGCGGGCACTCAACGTTTAAGGGATATTATCAACAAAAATGTTTCGGAAGAAAACGTTTTAGATGCGGTTGGATTTATTTTTTCGCAAGGATGGCAACTTCTGAAACTCTATTTTATGATCGGGCTGCCTACGGAAACCGCTGCGGATATTGAAGCGATTTTTGCACTGTCCCAAAAATTATCGAAAATCGGCAAAAAAATTTCTAAAAAATCAGGCAATATTAATGTAAGCATATCTACTTTTGTGCCTAAACCACATACCCCGTTTCAGTGGTTGCCTATGGCAAAACGCGATGATATACTATCTAAACAAAATAGGCTGCTTGATCTTATAAAACCGAAAAAATCTATCCGGCTAAAGTGGCACGATGTCAACTCAAGTTATCTTGAAGCCGTTATGTCAAGAGGCGACAGAAAAATAGGCGATGTTATAGAACACGCGTTTCTTAACGGCGCGGGCATGGACGCTTGGTCTGATGAACTGCGGTTCGATATATGGGTTAATTCGTTTTCCGAACTTGATATTGATCCTGAATTATATTTGTATAAACCATATTCCCTTGACGATATATTGCCGTGGTCTCATATAGATACTGGCGTTAAACCTGATTTTCTAAAACAAGAATATAAAAAATCGGTTAACGGCGAACTTACTTATCCATGCGGACAAAATAATTGTTATAATTGCGGGGTTTGCACACGGGAATTTTTGCGAAAAAAATCTCTGTCTCCTGTTAGTGAATCTATGGATAAAAGTATTGAAGCTGAAAAATCATCTGCGCAGAATCATCCGTTTTACAGTTATATGGGCTATTTTAAAAAAGTCGGTTTGCTTAAGATGTTGTCAAACAGAGAATTGATTAATACTATCATGCGGGCGTTCAGGCGGGCGGGGATAGATATGAATCACAGTTACGGGTTTAACCCTCATCCGCGGTTTTCGTTCGCTCCGGCGTTATCCGTAGGTATGCAGGCGCATAAAGATCCGTTTCAGTTTGAGCTTCTCGAAAAATTAAACGCTGGCGATATAGAAAAAAGAGTGAACGGTAAATTACCCGATGAAATTCAAATTTTTGGTGTTGCTTATCATAAAAAACCGCCTAAAATGAATACATTAATAACAAATGTTTTTTACGAGATACCCCATTCCCTGTCAGATGATGAAATTTACTCGATTAACTGTGAAATTAAAAATTCTTTTTTAAAAAATGAGATTCTTTTTGAACGATTAACAAAAAGCGGTAAAATAAAAACCGTTGATTTGAAACAAGGAATAAATGAAATAAAAATCAGCAGACAAAATATTTATCTTGAACTTAAACATCCCACTCGTCCCTATGATGTGCTTGATTTTTTTTTCGGAGATAAAATTGATAAATCGGAAATTATACGTAAAAAATTTTCAAACGGGAAAAACTGATAATGCCATTAGTGTCTGAACCTAATGAAATAAATGATGTATTGCGCTTAATAGCGAACCTGCCTAAACCGGTTCGCTTAGGGTTCACCGGAGTGCCGCCGGCAGCGTTATGGGAACAGGCTCTTTGCGTGAGCGATGAAATAATTGATCTTGATATGCCGTTACCCGCTCATCGCATTGCTGAATCGGAAAACATTATGCCTAAAATCAGTTGCGCTACTTTGCGGACAATAACGGCCAACATTTTGCTTGATAAAAATCTTGACTGGGTAATTTTAAGTTCCGGCATAGATAAATGCGACGGCGCCAGATTCCTCGGCATCTTTTTTAATAAACAATTAAATATACCTGTTGTCCTTACGGAAAACCTGAATATGATAAGGCAAGGTAACCCTATCTGTGAAAGCGGGCTTGCGTTAAAAGAAAAAATGGAGTTTATTGTTGATGATTTGACAAAAATATCGCCGCCGCATAGAAAAATAGTTTACCGAAAACCTATTTGCGGATTTTGGGGCGTTCCTCCAAACGATTTTGATGTGCTCGATTTGTTTCCGGCGCAAACCCATATTTTCGGCTGGACACGATGTATGGAAAACAGGACTCCCGCAGACCATGACCTTGAAATGTTTGTGAACCCTCATATCCCGATTGTTTTTTTTGCTCAGGCGTTTTGTCCGAAAAATGTTATGGCGTACGGGTTAGCTAAAAAGTACAATGGCCTTTATGTTGAGGTGAACAGCAAAGTGGATCATTCCGTCAAAGCGAAAATCGAGGCGTTTTTGTGGCTATCCCTGAAAAGAGATCAAAAATGAGTTCAAAAAAAATAGATATTCTGTTAGACAGCGGAACTTCATACTCAAAGCTGTATTATCTTAAATCAAAAAAATACCAAATTATCCTTACCCGTGAAATAAAAAATGTTATTGAAAAATATAATGTTGTGGCCGCTGCGGGACATAATGCCCGGCGGTTTACCCAAAATGTGCTAAACGAACTGATAGTTCTTTCTAAGGGCGCGGCTAATTTGGTTGAAGCTGACCGCAAAGCTACGGTAGTGGATTGCGGTTCAAGAGATATAAAATTCGTTACGATAAATAGTAATGATAAAATAGGCATTGATTGGAATACTGAGTGCGGCGCGTTTACCGGACAGATAGTTGAGCTGTTGGCTTCGTATTTTAAGATAAATCCTGATTCTGTCAAACCGGCTGAAAAACCAATAGTTATTACGTGCGCAATACTCGCTATGACAAGAATGTTTGACCTGATAGCCGATGGCTATCAGCCTCAGGAAGTTTATGCCCGTTTCGTAAAGGGCTTAGCTTGTAATGTTTATGATTTCTGCGGCAAACCTGCTCGCCTTTATCTGTCAGGCGGGTTATGCGCCAACCAAATCTTTGCCGCAAGTTTTGATAATTGCCAAGTTATACCTTTAGGCAGGTATGTTCTTCTTGAAGGTTTGAAAACAATGATTTAAAATTATGTTTCGTAGCAAGATAGTTCTTTTTTTTCTTTTTCCTCGGCGTATTGCATTATAGCGTCAGCTGCTAAATTAAGCGTATCGTAGGAATCTATAATTTTTTTCATCTTGATACAATTTTGTTTATATAAAGGTGAGTTGCCTATTTTTATGTAAGCGTCGTAAATATTTTGTGATGAGCAGGAATCCTCGCCAAACTGTATGCCTAAATTCAAGTTTGCTATTCTGTCCATATTCCATTGCTGGTCATTGTGGGTGGCGATGCCGATTATCGGTACGCCGTACGATAAAGCCTGATATAAAGTTCCCTGCCCGCCATGGCAGATTATCGCGTCGGCATTTTTAAACGCCTGTTTGGACGATAAATAATCAAATAAATAAAAATTTGAAGGTTTTTGGCAATTTATTTTTTGTTTGCCGGTTGTCATTACAACAGGTATTTTTTTGTTCTCGAACGCTTTAAAAACCAATTTTATCATCTTTATGGTTGCCGTACTGCCTAAGGATATATATATATACGGTTCGTCAGGCAGCCCGGGTTTTTTGGGAACCGGCAGTGAGGCATCTTTTGAAAAAAGCGGACCTATATATTTAAAATTATCCGGCAGATTTTTTGCCGGACAGATTTCGGGTATATCCGGCAGAAGGTTGTATTCTCCGTACATTTCAGTATGCAAATTAGTTAACGGGGTAACTCCTAACTTTTTTCTTAACCGATTAAACGGTCTGCCCCTGCGGTACATCATAAACTTCTGCCCTCGCGGCTGGATAAACTCCATAAATTTTCTGCCGAAAAGTTTACGCAGCACCATTTTTTCCGAGATAGACCTGAAAAGTGAATAATACGGTGTCCAGATAGTATTAATTATTGCTGCGTAAGGTGTTTTACAGTATTCCGCGCTTATGCGAAGTGTCCATCTAAAATCGCCTACAACAACTTTAGGTTTAATTTTTTGTAATATATCTATTTCAGATTGAACACAGTTTCTCAGCCTTGCAGGGTTATAGTACCTGAACATAGATGCTCTGGTGGCTTTCATCGTATGGTTGTAATCGTTGGTATAAACCGGATAATAATCAAATTGATTGTATTTGAGCAAATTTTCATATATGCCGGTTGCCGCAAAAATGACTTTTTCGCCTCTATTGCGTAATGTCTTGGCTATTTCTATACACCTTAACAGATGCGAAAGGAAATTAGCGTCTGTAATGAATAAAATCGGTTTCATAAGTGTCCTTATTGTGTGTAAAAATTGAAATCAGGATAACATTATCATAAAGAAATTTTTTTTGGAACTATTTAATTTATGAATTAATTTGGGTTCATTAAAAAAAAATTATAGACTTTCTTGACATTATTTACAGAACTAAATATTATTAGACTTCTCTAACTTTTAGAAAAAATTTTAACTAATAATGGAGACTTTTAAAATAAAATGAAACCGTTGAATTTAGTAGAAAACGGGAAATCGGTAAAAATCAGTAAAATTGAACATCGTAATAATC
>JAGGZS010000010.1 GCA_021161885.1 bacterium | reverse complement strand
TTCTTTTATTAAGCAGTCTATATATTTGTTCTCTAATTTTTCGCAATGGGGCATTGAATAAAATCCGCAATATAAGCATTTTTTTAAACAGAATGGAAAATGTATGTAAATTCCGGCTTTATCGGTCATTATTTATCCTACGGTGTATTTTGGTTTTATGTAAACTCTGAAAAATCAATCAACAACGCTTGTGTCATTGCGAATAAACAAAGTTTGTGCGGCAATCTAAGCTCGCCACACAATGAGATTGCCACGTCGCTTCGCTTCTGGCAATGACAATTTTATATTTTTCAGAGGTTTTTTATGTAATATAAAGCAAATTTTTCAGGAAATATATCATTGTTTTATCTTTGTACATTTATTATATATATGGTGATGCAATAAAAATTGTCGTGAAATTGACAAAGTTTTTTTTGAATGATACGATGTTTTCGTCTTTATATAACAGGAGATTATATGAAAAAATGTATCGCTGTAATTATTTTTTTGGCAATGGGGATTATTGCCTACAGTAACATATATAATAACGAACTGGTATTTGATGATGTGGAAATTATTTCACATAACGAAGTTATTAAAGATATATCTAATATCAGAAAAATTCTCACTACAAATTATTGGCATGAGCAGGCAAATGCCGGGCTTTACCGTCCATTGGTGTATTTGTCGTTCGCGCTGGATTATGCTTTATGGCAAGATAATCATGTGGGTTACCATTTTTTTAATATCCTGTTTCATCTTTTAACCTGCGCGCTTATTTTTGTTATCCTGAAATTTTTTATAAAAGATAATACAGCCGTGCTGCTGTCTACGATTATATTTGCCGTTCATCCTGTGCATAGCGAGGCGGTAACCGGCATAGTAGGCAGGGCGGAGGTTTTTTCCGCCTTTTTTTTCTGTATGGGCTGGATATTGTTTTTAAAATCGTTTTGTTCCCCAAAAAAACAGTTGATTTTTTATGCGGGAAGTTTATTAGCTTATTTCCTATCACTTGCCTCAAAAGAAAATAGTATTGTCCTGCCGCTTGTTCTATTTATAAGCGGATTATATCTGAATAAACAAAAAGTATTAGAAAAAAAATGGATGATTCGCGTTTTTCTTTACGCCATGGTTTTTGTTGTTTATTTTGTGATCCGAGTTTCCGTGTTGGGAACAATAGGACCCGCGGGAACGGAACAATTTTTTTACGGCAAAAATTTATCTGTCGTGTTTTTTTCTATGATTCGTGCGTTCGCATGGTACTTTAAACTTTTATTTGTACCCACAAACCTTGTTTGCTCTTATAGGCATTGGGAACTATCGCATACATTATTCGATGTAAGGGTTATTGTATCGTTAATTCCGGTTATAGGATTTGTTGTTTGTTCGTTACTGTTTTTCAAATCAAGAAAAACGTATCGTTTTTTCCTGCTTTTTATTTTGGTTACATTACTGCCTGTTTCCAATATTATTAAATTCGGCGATTTGATGGCGGAAAGGTTTTTATACTTGCCGTCTATCGGGTTCTGCGGTTTTTTCGTCATTTTGTTTAACGGGCTGTTAAAAAATATAAAAATTTTAAATCATCGGAAAAAATATATTTTTTTCTGGCTGATTGTTATTAACCTTTTTTTAATTGCGTTAACTGTAAGAAACGCGCAATGGCGCGACGGGATTATTTTTTGGAAAACTACTATAAAAGATATGCCGGGCAGTTATTCCGCTTACTATAACCTTGGTTCTGTTTATTATGAAAAAGGAGCAAAAAACAAGGCGTTTTATTGTATGAAAAAATCGCTTGAAATTAATCCGTATGTTTACCAGACAAAAAAAATGTGCGGTATTTTGCTGTATGAAACCGGTAAAAATAAAAAAGCGGTACCATACTTAAAAAATCTTATTGCCGAGCGGCCGGACGATCAGGATTTATACGAAAACCTTGCGTTATCATATTTAGCGCAAGCGGATTATCAAAATGCACTGTCAGCCTGCAGGGAGGGACTTGATAAATCGGCAAAGAAAAATAATATTTTTTATACGGCTGTTCGAATATACCTTAACTTGAACAAACCCGATGAAGCGCTGAAAATAGCATTAAACGCCGTTGATTACGACTCAAAAGATGCTAAAGCCTATACGAAAACAGGGATTTGTTATATGAAATTAGGAAAAGTAGATGAGGCCGTTCATTTTTTTCAGACAGCAATCAGCTTGGATAAAAAAAATCTTGAGGCAATAGATAATTTAGCTGAGATATATTTTAAACAGCAAAATTATAAACGGGCTGTTCAATTATGGGAAAAAGCAATTAAATTATACCCTTCAAGAGATTATTTCTGGTATTATATTGGTCTTGCCCTTGAAAAACAAAACAATGCGCAAGCTGCGCTAACAGCTTATAAAAAAGTTCAATTGACGCTGGCTTACAAAGATCGGGCAGATAGAAAAATCAAATCTATAAATAATAAAATAAATAATAGATAAAGTTAGTGTACGGAGTTTTTATGAAGAGAAAATATTTAAACGAAAAGATTGAATTGTTTCTTATAAGCGCATTAGGATTGTTTCTTCAGATGGCTTGCATACGGTGGCTCCCGTCGCAAGTTCAGATATTGGCATATTATACAAATTTGGTTTTGCTTGCCGCTTTTCTCGGATTGGGCGTAGGATATTTGCTTGTGCCGAAAAAATTTAAGTTTATATATACGTTCCCTTTTGTACTGGCATTTATGATGCTAATCTGTTTTTGGCTTTCCGGAGCAGAGGTTGGGCACAGCACAAATATTGAGTTTTGGCAAACTGTCATAAAATCTCATTTTTCAATTTCTTTGAAATGGCTTATCCCGTTATTTTTTATTTTGGTCGCTTTTTTATTCATCCCCTTAGGCAAACAGACCGGAATCCTTTTTGATATTCTTGAACCGATACCTGCGTACAGCATAAATATTTTAGGCAGTGTGTGCGGTATAATAGTTTATTCTTTTCTGTCGTATAACCTTTTGCCTCCGTTATGGTTGTTCGGTATATTCATGACCTTTTATTTGTATTTTATATATACTCGCACAACAAAGATTTTTTTTGTTGTAAGCGTTGTTTTGTTCATTGCCATTTTATCTTGGATTAATTATAACGACCGAGGAACTTTCTGGTCGCCCTATTACAAGATTAAACTTCTGCCTCTTAATAAACAATCTACTTGCAATGACGGTTTTAACTTAACCGTAAATAACGATTACCACCAGATGGCGCTTAATTTATCTGATGCAAAAGTCAAGATTGACAGAGGGTTATGGCAATGGGCTAATTTATATGAATTGCCTTTTAAACTAAAAGATAATATTGACGATGTTTTAATTGTCGGAGCGGGAACCGGTAACGATGTGGCAGGGGCAATCCGGCAAAAAGTCAAACATATTGATGCTGTTGATATTGATCCGCTCATAATGAAAATAGGGAAAAAACATCATCCCGAGTTGCCTTATTCTAATAAGAATGTATCTGTTGTTGTCGACGATGCCCGTTCATATTTCAAAAAAACCCATAAAAAATACGATGTTATAGTTTTTGGATTTTTAGATTCACACCAGCTTTTTTCAAGTATGTCCTCTTTGCGTTTGGATACATACGTTTATACCGTAGAAAGTATTAAAGAAGCTAAAAAACTGCTTAAACCGAACGGTATTATTTCCCTTACTTTTTGCGTAACAAAACCTTGGATAGGCAACAGACTGCTGCAAATTATGAAAGAAGCCACCGGAAAAGAACCTATAATGATAAGTTCAGGACAAGAACCTAACGGGTCTACTTTCGTTTATTGTGAAAATGATTTGGATTTAAGCGGTATGAAAGAATACGTCGTAGAGTCTCCCGCGTCTGTATTCGGAACGGAAAAAATAGTATCCTCAAGGGATGACTGGCCGTTTTTTTATCTGAAAAGTAAACAAATACCTGCCGATTATTTGATATTTATATTTTTTATTATAATGATATCTGTAGTTT
>JAGGZS010000073.1 GCA_021161885.1 bacterium | reverse complement strand
TTGCCATACTGTTTGCGGACAGGTTTGCGTTTGACGAGCTCTTATGAAAAATGCCGTTTACACAGTTAATCCGACATAGTCAGAAAATGCTACAAAAGAAAACTATGATAGGAAGAAAAAGGTTTAACAAAAATTCAACTGTAACAAGGGTCAAAACTCTCTCTTAAAATTTCAGCCGTTTTGTCCCATTCTTTCTGAAAACGTACATTGGAAAACATTCTCAACTTCTTATAAAAAGTAAAGAACCCAAATCTAATAACCTCCCATCACTTAAACAACAACTGTTTTTGTTTTGTTTTTTTATAAATGAAACTATTTCTTTATGGTCAGGATGAGTTTTTATGTCGCCGCAAAAATAAACTGTATCATATCCATCCCATCCGCCCGCTCCGCCTATGAACCCGCAGCTCATCCCGGGTAAATAGATATTCCCGCTATCAATTTTGAGCGTATCTATCCCGTTATCAACAGCTTTTTCAGCGATATTTTCATCAGATGTGATTACGGCGTTATCCGATATTTTCAGTACCGAACAGCCGGTGTAACCCTGCGTTACATTTATTAGGCTTAATTTCTTATCATCAATTATTTTTTTTAATACGGCATCTGTAAAATTAAGAGTATGTATAAAACAGCCGCCGGCAATTTTTCCGTTATAACAAATGTCGGCAGGATATTTTTTTGCAAGATGTGATTTGCCGAAAAAAACATTTTTAAAAATCATTTTTATTTTACGGATAAAAAAATCAGGCGCGTCAGGATGGATAATTACGGTTTCATTATCTATCACAAACAGTTGTAAATCAGGATGCCCTTGAAGCGGACCGAGTAACTTTGCATGTCTGGGCACAGTTATAATATCCCACCCGAACGAAATTAATTTTTCCCTCATGGTTTGAGTAATGTCAGGACTGCATATCACATAAGCGTTTTTTGCCATTATAATTTTGCCCGGAGATTCGTTTTAATAAAATTTCAGGCGATAAACTTTTGTTTTTCCGTTATCAAAATTAATTATTATATATCCGTTGCATAACCAAGGCACTTTTTTTACCGGGCAATCAAAAATTTCCTTATTTTTACCTTTATAACCGATGATTTTGTCAAAATCGTTAAAAGAGGAATATAATGAAATTATTTTTTTACGGCGGTTATCTTTTTTTATATTAACAAGAAAATTTTCCCATATTTTCGACAGCACAAGAAATTTGAAAGATTCATGAAACGGACCGGATTTTATTACGCTTTTATCCTGAGGCGGATGAAGACCTACCCTTAATATCCTGATTTTTTTTGACTGGAACAAATTTATTAAATATGCGCTTTTTTCTATGGCTTCCTGTAAAGATAATGCTTTATAATCAGTCATATACGATAGATATGTGTTTTCCATTACAAGTGTTGGGTAAATACGTATCATATCCGGTTTAAGGGAAACGCAAATTTTAGCTGTCTCCTTAATGTGTGCCCAGGAATCACCCGGAAGCCCGATCATTAACTGATGCCCCAGCAGAAATCCATGCCGGCGTATTAGTATAGATGCGCTAATCGCCTGCGCGCAAGTGTATCCCCGTTGGGATGACGATAATACCTCATCGCTGAACGACTGGATGCCAAGTTCTATTTCCGATACGCCAAAGCGTTTTAATCTGAATAATATTTTTTTGTCTATATAATCAGGACGTGTTGAAACCCTAACAGCTATTATTTCTTTGCTGTCGAGATATTTTTTAGCTATTTTCAAAAAACTAACCTGTGTTTTTACAGGAAGACCTGTAAAGCTGCCCCCGTAAAAAGCTATACGCACACTGCGCGCGCGGTCTTTTATCGTGGATAAATAATCGGTTATTTTTTTATCTATTTCTCGCGGCAAGGGTTCTTTTTTTACACCTGTGATTTTTTGCTGGTCGCAGAATATACATTGAAACGGACAACCGCTGTGAGGAATAAATATTGGGATTACAAAATGTTTTTTAGCCATTTAATTAACAAGCCGTTATAAATATTTTTTTATTCTCTTTAAGCCATTTAGACGCTATTTCATATTCTGGGAACGATTTTTCCAAAAATTTAAAATTATGGCAATGGCGTAATTTGTCTTTATGATTATTTTTATGGAACCATGCGTGCACCATTTCATGATATAAAACATATCGCACAATATAATCCGGCACTACATTTTCGGCAAGAGCTGGATTTATGCGGATAGTGTTTGTTTTGATATTGAAACTGCCGAGCCGGATACATCTTTTGCGTTGTTTATTGTATTTTTTTCCCCATTTGATACGACAGTTAAGGCTGTTCTTAAAAAAAGTTTCATTGAATTTTTCAAATATGGCAAAAATGTCTTTTTTGTACTGCATAAAAAGTTAATTCCTTATTTTAAAAAAAATTGCAAAAAGAAAAAGTTTAAAGATTTTTCAGCATATTAACAGCGATTTTATTATTTTTATTGTATATGAGCGATTTATATAGACAGCGTTTTTCATTGGTTTTATCGTTTAAATTTCTATAAACTCTTGCTAATTGAAGATATATATAGGAAAGCTGTTTGTTTGTAGTTCGTGTGTTGAAACAGTATTTCCATGCCTCAAGTTCATCTCTATGATTGGCTTTCACATTGAATTGGCTGGCCATTATGTAATTTTGAGCGTAATCACGCGCGTGCAGATAATTTCGGGTGTCTAATTTTCTGGCTTTATCGTATAGATCAAGAATTTTTGAAAAAATTTTAGGAAGGGTCCATCCATTTTTTTTGCATATTTTGTGTCTGCCTGTAAAATACACAAGCGCGAGATTAGAATAATATACAGCTATATTCGGATTAATTTCTATTGCCTTTTCAAACATGCTTGCAGCGGTTAAAGGTTTAAAATAATTGTCCGAGAAAAAAATACCGCATTCATTTAAAGCGATATCATCATCTTTAGATATTGACGCGGTCTTGAGCCACTGTTTTTTGGCAAGCTCAATTTGATGTAAATCCTTGAAAATAACGGCTAATTGGCGAGACGCATTTACGTGGTAAGGATGTTTTTTTAAAAAATTTTCATATTGTTTTATAATATCGTCTGCTTTTTTCACTTTGCCGGGGTATTCGGCTAAGTATACATCGTATGGGAAAGGAATGTAAGACAGATTATTATTTTTTCGCCATTGTCTTTCCTGTTTAAGCAGAATAATGAATTTGTCTTCAGTGGTATCGGAAAAAACAGGCGTTGCTTGCCGGAATAATAAGAATGCTGTAAAAAAAATAAGTACAAAAAATTTTGGCTTAATCATTAAACTATAAAAAACATAAGACAAACGGTTTATTCATTTTCTTTTTCCTGTGCCTGTTGTTTATTCTTGGCGTAATCCTTTGGAAATACGGTTGCGAGCAAACTATTGGAAAAATATTTCACAGCGGTTTTATTAATCTCTTCTTTTGTTACTTTTTTGATATGGTCCGGATATTTTTCGTCATAATCAAACCCGAGCCCTAATGTCTCGTTAAGAGCGCTGTTGTATGCTTGAGCGGCAGGAGATTCTAATGATAATTTATGCATTGTGATACACATATTTTTTGCGGATTCAATTTCATCGCCGGTTAATCCCTCTGCTATCAGTTTATTGATATTCTCGCGAATTATGCTGATAACCCGATCATAATTTTCCATAGTAGTTTGCGTCATAACACAGAAAAAACCTCCGTCAATCCCGAATCGAGCAAACGCATGGACAAAATAAACAAGGTTTCTGTTATTGCCTCGAAGCGATTCTTGAAGCCACCCGCTTGGAAAACCAATACCTGAAATCGCCGCGTCAATAACATCAAGCGCGTATTTATCTTTATCATAAATAGTTACACCCGGGAACCCAAGCAGGATTGAGGCGGAATATTTATCGCTTGTTTTTTCTATGGATGAATTTCCGTTTAAAAATTCGCCGGTTTCTTTTTGGATATTTATTTCAGGCAGGGGAGTGTTGGGCAATCCTCCAAAAATTGATTTTATTTCTTTTAAAATTTCCTCTTCGTCAAAATTTCCGTAAACTGCTAATACCATATTTTTAGGGACAAAAAGTTTTTTGTAAAATTCTTGTAAATCTTCTTTGGTAAGTGAATTAATAGATTCTTTAGTCCCTAAAATATCATTTTTATAAGGATGATCGATAAAAAAATTCTTTTTAAAAAAACGCATAAGTTCGTTCTGCCATGACTGGTCTTGCTGTTCTATGGCAAGCAGGATATCTTTACGCACTTTTTCTATCTCTTCCTGCGGGAAAGACGGATAAAGCGCAATATCAGATAAAAGTTCAAGACCGGTTAATACGTCTTCATCAAGAACAGAACACGATAACGAAATGGTGTTGCTGCCCGAGGACGCGCTTAATTTTCCGCCGATATTCTCTATAGCTTCGGCAATATCCTGAACCGACCGTGTTGAAGTGCCCCGTGTTAATAATGACGCCATAAACCGGCTTATTCCGGTTTGAGAGACATCTTCATATCTGAGTCCGCCTTTTAGAAATAATCTAAAATCAACTATCGGGTCTGCTTTTATTTTTTTAATGATAATTTTCATGCCGTTGTCAAGTTTAATCAGTTTAGGCTTTTTATCTTTAGATATTTCCTGAACAACCGGTGAAGTTTGCGTTAAAGTGCCGTGGGGTTTTATAATCGCTACGGTTTGCTGGTTTTTAACAAAATAATGCTGCGCAACCCGATTTATATCTTTTAAAGTTACTGCTTTTATGTTGTCCACATAGTTGCTGTCAAAATGCGGGTTGCCCGTAGCGAGATAAGATGAACTTAGGTTGGATGCTATATCATCGGCATCTTGATTTGAGAAAATATAATCAGCTATAACTTTATGTTTTGCCCTGTCGAGTTCTTCCTCTGTAACGCCTGTTTTTTTTATAGATTCTATAACATCCCAAATTGTTTTTATGGCAGGGTTTACGTTTTTATATTCAAGATTGGCGGAAAAGACAAAAACACCCCGCGCAAAAGAAGGTGTCCAGTTAAACGCGTTTGCCGACAAAACAAGCTGTTGGTCGTCTTTAAGAGCTTTGTAAAGGCGCGATGTTTTTCCACTGCCTAATACTATTGCTAAAACATCAAGCGGATAGACATCGTTGTCATTTAACGCAACCGACGGGAACCCTATTTTCATGCTTGTAAGTTTTGCGGCAGGATGTTCCTGCTCAACCCAGCGAGCAGATAATTGCGGTTTTTCCTGCGGTAAAGGTATATCAAAAATATTTGACGGTTTAAAATCTTTTGTTAATTTAATAATTTTTTTTAATGCGCTTAATGCGTTGATATCGCCTACAACGGTAAGTACCATATTCTGCGGCTGGTATCGTTTTGAAAAATAAGACTGCAGATCATCTCTCGTTAATCGCTCAAACATTTGTTTGTACCCGATTATCGGATACCGTATAGGATGGGAAATATAGCAGGTCGACATAAAAAGCTGCCATAACTGTTTATTCGGATTATTTTCGCCTAATTTGAATTCCTGCAGGATAACCGGCTTTTCCCTTAAAATTTCAGGTAATGCAAAAGAACACGAAGTTACGTATGAAAATAAAAGAGATGCCGCGGTTTCCCAATGATCATTTGTGGTGTCTATAAAATAAGTTGTTGTATCATAAGATGTAGAAGCATTAGACGCTCCGCCTAAATTAGATATAATTTCTTTGTTTTCCTTCTCAGAGCGTATCGCCGTAGTTCCGTCCGATACAACATGTTCTAAATAATGTGATACTCCGCAGCCAAGTAATTCTTCTTCGTAAATAGAACCCGCTCTTACAGATATCCTGCATGATACAACGGGAGTATCCTGTTTTTCTTTAACGAGTATGGCAAGACCGGTTTTCAACACAACAAAATATTCATCCGCTTCAGAGGGCATCACCTTTTGTATCTCGTCTGTTTCTTCTTCGGATAAATTTATTTGGGGGATTGTATAGGTCTTTGAGCTTGTTGAAGCGAGCGGTTCGTTGTTTGCTTCAGCGATTGCGGGCGACAGTAAAATTAATGAAAAATATAAGCAATACATTAGATTGAAAAATTTTAACCGCATTTTTTACTCCTTATACATATATGTAATAT
>JAGGZS010000014.1 GCA_021161885.1 bacterium | reverse complement strand
TTGCCATACTGTTTGCGGACAGGTTTGTGTTTGACGAGCTCTTATGAAAAATGCCGTTTACACAGTTAATCTGACATACTCTTTTAAAGATATTATTAGATAACAGTAATAGGTCTTGAAGACCGCTTAACCTCAGACCTTAAACTTATTTACCATTTGGTTCAACTCTTGGGCCTGCGCGGCTAAACTATTTGATGAGACAACAGTTTGTTTGGCTCCGTCATCACTTTGCCGGGCAATGGAACTTACTTGCTGTACAGAGTTATTAACGTTTTCCGTTTTGGCTGCCTGTTCATTCATTGCCGTACTGATATCTTCCGAGACTTCAGTAAGGTTATTCATAGCTTTTGATATTTCATCAGCTACTTTTGCTTGTTCTTCCATAGCGGTCAATGTATTATTGGTTATTGTATTAACGTTTTCCATTTCGTTAAATATTTTTTCCGCCCCTACTTGTTGTTCATTGGTTGCCGACGATACTTCTTCTATAATTTCTGCAACTGATTCAATAGCTTCTATCATCTCCTTGATGGTAGTATCTACGGTTTCAATTAGTTCCATACCTCTTTGTCCCTTTGTAGAGGATTCCTCAATAAGAGCGGTTATTTCCGTAGCCGCTTTAGCTGATTCTTCCGCAAGGTTTCTGACTTCATCAGCCACAACCGCAAACCCTTTTCCCGCTTCACCTGCGCGAGCGGCCTCTATAGCGGCATTCAATGCCAACAGATTAGTTTGTGAGGCTATGCCGGTTATTACATTAATAATATTATTTATTTTTTCCGAACTAGCGGCTATGTCTTTCATCCCAACGACACTTTCTTTTACGGCTTTATCCGTATTTTTGGCTTTGAGCTTAACCGTTTGTGAAATTGCTTTTACTTGTTCCGAATTTTCCGCTATTTCTTTTATAGAAGCAACTATTTGTTCTACGCTTGAGGTAGATTGATTTATAGACGATGCTTGGGTCTCTATGTTTTTAAACACTTCGGTTATGTTTCTTGACATTTCTTCCGCGGCTACCGATGTCTCTGCGACAGAAGATGTTTGCATCTTTATACTTTGTAAAACGTCTTGTATATTTTTATTTATTTGCATAACAGCGCAAGATGTCTCTTGAGAAACAGCAGTTAATTCCGAAGCGCCTTTTGAGGTTTCTTTCGAGGTAACGTGTAATTCTTCGGTATTAGATATTATTTTTTGTGATGTATTTAAAATATTGCTCACCATTTCTCTGAGGTTAGCGAGAAAAAGATTGAAATAATTGGCTAAAACTCCGACTTCATCTTTTTGTTCCAATATAATTGTTTTTGTCAGATCACCTTCAGATTCAGAAATCTGTTTAAGAATTTCAGTAACTTCTCGTATCGGATTTGTGATCAAACGAATCACTAAAACGCTTGATATAAACAACAAACAGAAAACAAAAGCAACAAAAACAGAAGTTTTTATGAGTTTGCTATACATATCTTTTTTATTCGCGAGAACGCCTTTTTTTATATTAGACATAGAAAAATCTTCTATTTTTTTCAATTTGTCTATCGTTGCGGTAGAATTTTTCCACCATGATTTAGGGGGTAATCCGAAACCACCTTTATTCGCTTTATTAAACGCAATTTCAATCATTTCTTTAGTATTGTCTATCGCCTTGCCGTGAAACTCATTGTCATAATATTGATGTACTGCATGGGAAGTAAAACTGAGAAAAGTATTAATATGATCATAATATGAAGCTGTTAAATATGAATATTTAGTAAACATTTTGCTTGTGAATTTGTTTTTCGTAAACGTAGCGTTTAAAATAGCTCTTATTTGTCCCATTTGATCTTTTGCGGAAATAAAATTAAGCTGCGCGAAAAGTATATCTTTTACATCAGCCTCTTCTGTTATGTTTACAAGAGTTTCAACCCCGTTTAACAACGTATTTATTATTTCAGTATATTCATTTAATGCTTCAAAAGGCTGGAGCAGATTATTGTCTACTTGTTTACGCACATTTAATAATTGAGAATAAAAAGAAGCGGTATTATCGTCAATAGATTTCAAATCTTCTATTTTTGCGTTACTTTTTTCCCGTTGATATTCGACTTTATCCTTATCTTTTTTCGCTTTACTTGCGAGATATCCTACACTTAGCCTTCTTTCCTTCTGTAGCTCATGTACAGTGCCTGACATTTTTTCCGCAAGAATAATTTGTTGTGAAGTGTTTTTCGCGATACTCAAGTTATTAAAAGTTTTTACTAAAACCCCTGCTGCAAAATAGCCGATTGTTAAAAAAGATATACTGACCAAAACGATAAGTTTCGCTTTGACTGAAATATTTTTCAAGAAAAACATTTAACTGCCTCCGTATTATTAAAATAAATTTTAAAATTTATGATTATACGTTCATTGCTTCATTAGTTGCTTACTTATTTCTATCGGTAAAAATATATTTTACTAAATAATTATTTTTTTTAGACAGATAGCGTAACTGCAGAGAATATTAATATAAATATTGTTTTTTAGATATGTTATGACGCTTGAGCATATTTATTGTCAACGACGATGAAAATTTTCCGAACAAAAAAATAATATCTATAAATTTATGGATAGAAACGAATATTAAATAAATTCGAGATTTTCTTTGCATCAGTTTTTATGCGGGGAATTTCAATATACCAAAACAGAGATTATAAACTTTTTATCACATAGATAAAATTTTCCGCGAAAAAAATCCGTAAACTTAACAGCGTTTATTAGGTGGTTTTGTTTTATTGTCCGCAACAGCAGTACCGCTTTATTTATCGGTTTCCCGCTAATTTATTCAGTTCCTGAAGCGTTTCAGTAACAAGAGAATCCATAAGGACATTAACCGGTATAATTTCTTTAATTTTATAAACATTTCTTCCGGCAAAAACCACGGCGTTTTCGAAATCACCGTCTAAAGCATTACATAGCGCTTTAGCAATACAATAAGGAGATGTTTTAGGGTTACATGTTTTAAGGCATTTATAGTTACATATGAAATTATCCTTATACTCAGATTCTATTTTATCGATAAAATCTGTTTTTATCACCCTTCCGGGCATACCGACAGGACTTTTTATGATATGTACATCATCTATGGATGCTTTTATATATAATTTTTTGAATTTATTATTTACAGTACATTCATTTGTAGTAACGAATCTGGTTGCCATTTGTACGCCTTGCACGCCTAAACTTAAAAATTTAGCTATGTCTTTACCATTGAATATTCCGCCTGCCGCAATAACAGGAATGGATATTTTGTAATCCTTTTCATAGGACTTTACAATTTTTAATACATCAACAACTATATCTTCAAGTTGACCTTCATACGCATGTTTCAGTTCCTCTTCGCTAAACCCGATATGCCCGCCTGCAAAAGGACCTTCAACAATAATTGCGTCAGGGTATCGATTATATCTTCTTTTCCATGTTTTTAGGATAATATTTGTCGCTCGGCTTGAGGAAACGATGGGAATTATTTTTACAGACGTATTTTCGACTAATTCAGGTAATTTTAACGGTAAACCCGCACCGGCAACAATGAAATCGACTTTTTCTGCCGCCGCTGTTTTAACCAGCTCATCAAAATGGCTAAGGGCATACAGCATATTGACTCCAAAAACACCATTTGTTAATTCTCTGGTTTTTTTTATTTCTTTCTTAAGGCTGTCGGTAGAAACTTTTATGTAATTGATATTTTCTTTTGTTGTGCCGTAGGCTAAACCAACACTTGATATGGTACCAGCTCCGCCACAATTAGCAACAGAGGCGACTAAAGGAGCTGTAGAAATTTTAACTCCCATAGCTCCTTGAATAATGGGAACTTCAATTTTTATATCACCAAAAAAAATCGGTTTTAATTTTTTTATCATATTCTTTTC
>JAGGZS010000068.1 GCA_021161885.1 bacterium | reverse complement strand
TTTAGACACTGATGATAAAATTTTAATATATGAGATACAAAGTCAATTCTATCTAAAAGGATTTTGCATCAGTGCCGACTCGATAGTAGGAAATCAGTTTCTAAACGCATTGACAGGAAAAGAAACCTTTTCTGATTTTATAAAACGCGAAAACGTCAAATACATAGTAACTTATACCTCATTTAACTATCGTCCCATTTATAATGATACCATATTTGAAAAATTATATACCATGGACTTAAAACTAAATGTTGGTGAAACCTTTATTAATCATGGTATAAAATATAAAAAAATTATGACTAATCCGAATTTCTCAGATACTGATAAATACTCAGTTCAATATTGGGGACGCCAGCTTAACGACGGAACCTGCAAAATACGTAAAAGTAAAAATTTTTCAGGATGGGATTCTGTTTTTAAAATAATTTTATAACACAAATTATATTTTTCAAATTATTGCGGAAATTCCCGGATAGTAAAAATTTTTCTTTTATCTTATTTATAATTCATTTCCAACGAAAAATTTTCGTCTTGAAGAGTTCCCTCATCTTTAAATTCAACATGCCAATCTGCGAACAAGCAGTTGGTACCTCCGAAATGCGGATACCCAACTGTGCCGTCATTATTGGTTCCACCGTCATTCCAATTATTTGCGTTAAGCTCGGCGCTTGTCATATAATTTGAATTACTTTGTATGCCCAACTGGTTATAATCGCATAACAAAATTTTTTTATATGCGTTCTGAATATGAGACCATTTGCGTTTAACCGTTGAAGATGAAGAAATATCCTTATTGATAGCATAACTGCCTCCGCCAGCATATTTATCAAAAAAAACAAGATCCTGATCACTTAAATCTTCAGGACAGTACAAAGGTTCCTGCCCAACTTCCCGCGCGCTTCCTTCGGTTAGATGAACAGGTTCAAAATAAGTGCCTTCATGAAGATACTCGTTTTCAACTAAAATAGTAGGCCACCTGTCGCCCGCGCTATTTTGGCAAGGTATCATATATCGGTCATAATCATTAAGATACATATTTAAACTATATGATATTGATTTTAAATTAGACATACAAGTAGCTTTAACGGAAGAAGTTCTAACTTTATGATAAGTGCTTACCGACATTCCCGCAAGCAGCATGATAATAGCCATGACAATAAGCATCTCAAGCATACTAAAAGCTGAGACAGACAAATTTTTACGGTTTTTCGTATAATACATAATCGTTTGGGTCATTTTTCATATCCTCACTGGATAACCATTGCACTCTCATATCAAGAAAAAGGTAATTGCTCCCTCCATTATGGACTTCAAGCAATGCGTCATAAGGCGAATTTGGATAATCTCCCGCCCACATGGTATCATCGAAAAAAGCCTCTTTCAGGTTGGAATCTATATTGGTATCCATAGCAATATTTTGATATTCCGATAACAGCAAAGTTTCCGACGGTTTAAGCAATGTGGATACATCAATCGGGTCGCCTTCGCCGTAATCACCGTGTTCCCAAGTGGAGGTATCTTTATGTCCGGAATTTATCCTATACCCGCGAGTGGCGGGCATAGACGGACACGCAAACAGGCTAATGTGATATTCGTCAATATATCCCTCGTTGACAAGCAGGCGAGCCCAAGTAGCGCCCCCGGTTCTGCCCGGAGGAGGCAGGATAAAACTACTTTCATCAAGATATAACTGTATCGCCATACCTATTTGCCTTAAGTTATTTACACACTGCACCGCCTCTATTTTCTTATACATAGCTTTTAATCCGAGAGTCGATATAATAATTAATATTATAAGTATACATACAACAGCCAAAAGCTCAACCAATGTCATAGCTGATTTGCCAGTCTTATTTATTCGGCATAATTTTAAATGCTCCATATTCAATCCTTAAACTTAACAAATTTTTGACATCTATAATAAGTTATCGATTAAAGTATAGAAAATATTAAGCCAATTTAATCTTAAACTTAAAAATAAGATTTTTTTTAGATTTTTCGATAAATATGTAAGAAAAACAGGCACCCCTTATGACCGATTATCAGCCAAATGACACAATAGGTTACAATGTTTTAATTCAAGTGCTTATGGAACAGCAATTGCTTTTTTAAAATTAAACTGGAGGTCTTTAATGAAAAAAAGCGCAAGGGGTTTTACGCTTATAGAATTAATTTTTGTGATGGCGACAATATCGGTTTTGTTCGGCATGATAACCCCTATGTTCAGGAATATGCGCGAAAAAGGGCGAACAATTATCTGTCTTAATAATGTGCGTAACATTAGCGAGGCGTTTATGACTTATTCATCGGAGAACGGTGGAAGGCTGCCCCTTTGCGGATGGTACTGCGAAGACGGTTTTCACGGTAAACGAAGAGGTAACCATGGGGTAGGCAAACCGTGGATGGATGTTTTAGTAACTTATCTCAATGACAATAAAAATATGTTCATATGCCCAAGCGATGAAAACCCTGAAGATTATAATTTTCACTGCCATGGTTCAAGCGGAAGTTACAACCGAGACGGATGGTACAGCTATCCAATGGACAAAAGAACGAAGTTCACCGCTTGTTCATATTCGGCAAACGAAGATGTTATAGGAATTGATAACCGTTACAACACATATAATGCGGGAGGAGGCGCAAGCACATACGGCGGACGCATAGGCGGAGACCTGACTAAAATGCAGAGATCTCCATCATGCACAGTTTTAATCTGTGACGGACACCACATATATATAAATTCCCAGAAAATACGCGATATGCAGGATGCTGAAAAAATTGATGCCGACTACACTATGGACAGGGCTGTATTTAATCATATCGCCGGAATCGCTGTAGGTTTCTGCGATGGACGCGCACAATGGGTAAAAAAGGGAAGATTTTCTACTCTTAATATTGATCCGAACACTTATGGGGAATAACCAGGTGTGTCATAAAAAGTGTGTAAATGGTTGTAGTTTTTGATAAATCTTAACAGCTGGTGTAGACTTGATCAATCAGCGAGCTGATTGATCAAAATCCAGCAAAAAGAAAGGAAAAATTA
>JAGGZS010000242.1 GCA_021161885.1 bacterium | reverse complement strand
TAGAAATTTTCCCTATACTTTTGCAACAACCCCATGAAGGAATAGCTATGGAGCTTGAACCAGTATGGTACTGGGTTAATTTTCGTTCGGTAGTGCTTCCTTACGCGTTTTTGTCTAACAGGCTTATCCCGTTTAAAAATCTGAAAAAGTTTCCTCCGGAAAAATTTTTACTGCAAATATCTTATGAGCAAAGCCGTGATTTCGTTGGTTTTCTTCTGAAAAATTACGGCAAAAAAAAACTGCTTTTAATGCTGAAAAATTATAGAGAAACAGGCAATATTAATTCAGCGATGATATTAACTTATAATCAGCCGCTTGCTGATATTGAGTACCTGTGGGAACAGGATTTAAAAACAAAGTACACATGGTTTTATCTGTTAAGGCAATCAAATTTTTTCTGGTTTTTAATCTCGATATTAGCTCTTGGCGGTTTTATCGTATTAAAAATCAGACGCAAAAGGGCAAAGGATTTGTTAGAAGATTCCCAAACACAAGAACCGATATCCGAGGACAATACGCAAAACGAAAATATAAACTGATTTTCCCGAAACAATATCTATCTATCATAGATAAAATAATTTGAATCCATAAATATTATATCAGCAGTATCATAACTATTCTTATTAAGTCAAAGAGGTTATAAACTTCTATATTTTTCAATACATTTGTCTTCACCGACGACAACAAGAATATCGCCGCGCTCTATAACATAGGTACTAAGAGGTATACTTTTTAATTTTTCGGTTTTATTGCCGTTCTCATCGGTTAAAGTATGTTTTACGGCTACAATCTCGAGAGAATATTTTTTACGTATTTCAAGTTCTATAAGTGATTTGCCGTAAAATACTTCAAGAGGCAGAAGTTCCGCCATAGAAAACCCTTCCGCGAGAGATACGAGGTCAAGTATATTTGGATGCGCCAATCTGTCTGCTATCCTTAACGCCATTTGCTGTTCCGGAAAAATAACTTCAGACGCTCCCATAATTTTAAGTATTTTCGCGTGGTCCTCGTTCATGGCTTTGACCATAATCTTTGATAACCCCATTTCTTTTAAAAATAATGTAGCCAATATTGTGGCTTCCATCTGGTCGCCTAAACTTATTACGGCGGTGTCGGTATCTTGGATAGGCAATGACTTAACCGCGTCTTTATCTCTTACGTCAAGAATCATTGATTGAGACACAAAATCTTTAATATCCTGAATTTTTTCTTTGTCAGTATCTATCGCCAAAACCTGGCATCCGCGGTCGTATAAGGCTTTAGCTATACTTGACCCGAAATTCCCTAATCCTATAACTAAAAATTGTTTCATTATAATCACACCTCTTTTTGTTATCCAACCATCGGGCTGTCCTCGGGGTACTCAAACTTCTGAGTATTTTCTTTTCTAACTATTGCCAGAGCAAAAGTTAAGGGTCCGATACGCCCAATTAACATTGTAATCATTAAAATAAATTTGCCTGCTGTTGATAACGAAGAAGTTATCCCCATAGATAAGCCAACTGTCCCGAATGCCGACGTAGCCTCAAATAAAGTAGCGAGAAAACTTCCTTGCACTTTATTATGAGGGCAAAACCCCGATTCCGTTATCTGAAGAACGATATTAACACAAATAATTAAAAAAATCGAGCCTACAATTATAGACAATACTTTATAAAGTATTTCGTTCGGAATAGCCCGTTTATAAATATTCACCTTATCTTTGCCCGAATATAACGATTTTATAAGCGCTAAAAATACAGCCAGCGATGTGGTTTTCACACCGCCTGCAGTCGAAGCGGGTGAACCGCCTATAAACATAAGCACTATTAACAAAAATAACGACGGATTAGTTAGTTTATCTATAACTATAGTGTTAAACCCGGCGGTTCTTGCTGTAACAGACTGAAAAAAGGCTTCCAGCAAAGTTATGCCGTGTGAATTATGGTGCGCCGGATTTTTTATCTCAAGAAGATACAAAAACAAAGCGCCGAAAATAAGAAGCGAAGCGGTTGTGATAAGCACTATTTTACAATGTAAACTTAACTTCTTACGCCTGTTGTTTTTCTTGAAAAATTTCGTTCTCAGTTCATATAAAACAGGAAATCCCAATCCGCCGGCGATTATTAATCCAGCCATAACAACATTTATATAAATACTGTTTGAAAATTTAATCAGGCTTAAAGAATAAAGAGAAAACCCGGCGTTGCAAAAAGCTGAAATAGAATGGAATAAAGAACTATATAAGGCAAACCCAGCATCGCAACTGCGCGAAAGAGGAATGTATAACAGCAAGGCTCCGATGATTTCAAGGCTGAATGTTATAATCAGGATATGCTTAACAACCGAAAAAAGATTTTTAAACGATATTTGCCCGAGAAGCGACTCTTTAGCCATAAACCTATCTTTTATAGATAAACTTTTTCCGAATGCCATAATGAAAAAAGTTGAAAACACCATCAACCCCAGTCCGCCTATTTGAACAAGCGAAAGTATGATAATCTGACCGATTTTAGAAAAATGAGTACCTGTGTCGACCACTATAAGACCAGTAACGCAAATCGCTGAAGTCGAGGTAAAAAAGGCATCTACCGCATCTAACGGACCGTCGTTGGAAGCCAAAGGAAGCATAAGCAGAAAACCGCCTATAATAATTCCTAACAGAAACGAAAAAATTATTATTTGCGCGGGCCGCAACTCATTAAAAAGGTTAATGCGAATTTTTTGTTTCACATTTCTAAACAAGCATTATTCTCCCGTCAGAATGTAAAATAACAAGGTTATGTTAATGTAAAGGGTATCCGTTTAGTTTTCATCGATAGAAATATTGTTTTCTTTCAATTTGTTTCTAACCGATTCATTGTTCGGATCGAGCTTATAAGATTCTTTATAATGGAGGATGGCTTTCTTTACTTCACCCATCTTTTGATAGGCATCTCCTAAATGTTCACGTATTACAGGATCGGCAGACATCAGTTTTACAGCTTCATTAAGTTGATCGATAGCTTGTTCAAGCATACCTCGTTTAAAATATGCCCAGCCTAAACTGTCGATAAAAGCGCCGTTGTTAGGCTCGATTTCAATGGCTTTCTTTATATATTCAGTTGCTTTTTCAAGTTTAATGTTGTTATCTACCATCATATAACCCAAATAATTATAGGCGTCGGCGTATTGCGGATTAATAGAAATCGCCGCCATAAAATGCTCTATGGCTTTATCAATATCTTTTTTCTGCTCGTAAAGCGCTCCGAGATGATAGTGAATAATATCCGATTTACCGCCTTTAGCAAGGGCTTGTTGGTACATTTCAATCGCTTTTTCATATTTTTTAAGTTCAGTATATGTTAGCCCAAGCATAAAATATATTTCTATGGAATTGGGCAGAGCTTCATGTCCGGCAGCCAATATCTCAAGTGCCGCTTTGGGATTATTTTCTTTCAAAAGAATATATGCCGGATTAATATAATTAGACGCATTGTAAGGTTCGAGATCCATCAGTAGCGTATATAACTGCAATGCCTTGTCAAATCTTTTCACTTCACGGTACAGGTCAGCAAGGCGTTTATAAATATTTTTGCTGAGCGGATTGAGCTTGATGCAATCTTCATACTCCGCTATAGCTTCTTCAAAACGTCCAGCTACCTCAAAGACAATCGCCAGCCCGAGATGGGCAAGAAATGACGACGGTTTTTGTTTAATCGCTTTAGAAAAAGAAGATATGGCGTTTTGCAAATCATTTATTTTGCTGTATAATAAACCCAACTTATACCATGTCATAGATACTTCAGGTTCAATTTTACCTATTTTTTTATATATTTCTATTGCCTCTAATATATACCCTTCCCGAGAAAGAACCTCGGCAAGCTCATAGTATGCTTGCGTTTCTTCAGGCGATTTATCTATAGCAACTTTATATTGTTTGATTGAATCCTTAACCATACCTTCCTGATAATAGGCTTGAGCAAGCAAAACATTAGTTTCATACAACGATTCATCTAATTTAAGCGCCTCACGAAGATAATCGATTCCCTGCTCCACATTACCTTGTTTTATTTTAATAGCGCCTATTTTTACAGCTATTATCGCGGATTGCGGATCAAGTTTTTTTGCTTTGTTAAGTTCAATCAACGCGTTGTCAAAATCACCGGAGGCAATATAAAGTATCGCCATACTAAAATGAGTTCGCGCAGCAATTTTATTCTCTTCAGAAGATTTAGTAAAAGACAGATTAGAAAACGGAAGGATTCCCTGAAGAGACAAAGGCACAGAGATATCCCGCTGCCCGGATTCTGAAGTTTCCTGAGCACTTGCATTCTTGCTAAATCCAATTACGCAATCAAACAATAAACAACCGGTTAAAGCCAAAATCGCGGACAAGCTAAACAGCTTACAAAGCGAACGAGTCATAATGTCACCATCCCTTGATTAGAGAAAAGAAAAGCGACCATCAATTATTTGTTTTTATGCCGATCTCTTCTCGATCTTTTTTTTCTTTTGTGTTTATTAATTTTACTTTTTCTTGTTTTTCTACCGCAAGGCATTCCTGCTTTCTCCTTCATTCCATTGCTTGCAACCTTTTTGACTATAACAGCACATAAAAGGTTCGCAATATTTATTTTACTTTATAAAATCGTTAAATGCAAATTTAAGCAATTTTTTTGCCTGTTGTTTTTATAATATCACCTTGTTTAAAGGATACTCAATTATCCCCTCAGCGCCTGCGTCTTTAAGTTTCGGCACTATTTCTCTCACTATGCGTTCTTCAACAACCGTCTCAACCGCTACCCAGCCGTCTTCGCTGAGACTTGATATTGTAGGTCGTTTAAGAGCGGGCAAAACCTCAGTAACTTTTTTTAAGTTTTTTTCCGCTACATTCATTTTTAATCCGACTTTGCTTACCGCAGAGAGAGCCGCTTTAAGCAACAAAGCAATGGTTTGCATTTTCTTTTTTTTCCATGGATCTTTCCACGAGTCATTATTGGCGATAAGTTTTGTTGTGGATTCAACTACCGTATCGATTATTTTTAAATTATTCGCTTTAAGCGATGAACCGGTCTCCGTCAATTCCACTATAGCGTCAACAAGCGACGGAGCTTTAACTTCCGTAGCTCCCCATGAGAACTCTATATCCGCGGTAACCCCATTTTTTTCAAGATACTGCCTTGTAAGCCCAACCACTTCTGTAGCTATGCGTTTGCCTTGAAGGTCTTTAGCTGTTTTTATATCGCTGCCGTTCGGCACGGCGAGCACCCATCTGACAGGATTTTTTCCCTGTTTTCCGTAAACCAGGTCAAGCACCTCAGTTACGTTAGACTCATTCTCCATTATCCAGTCTTTACCGGTTAAACCGCAATCAAGGACCCCGTCCTCAACATAGCGGGACATTTCCTGCGCCCTGAGCAAAATTATCTTGATTTCACTATCGTCTATTGACGGGAAATAAGACCGAGACCCAACAGATATGGAGTATCCGGCTTTTTTAAACATCTTGAAAGTAGCTTCCTGTAAACTGCCTTTGGGCAACCCTAATTTAAGCTGCATAATTTAATATCCTTTATCTTGTTTTTTTATCTTATTTCAATAAAAGTTTCGTTACTATATACATTTTATAAAAAATAATCAATAATAGATTTATAAAAGATTATTTATCCTGTTATCCGAATTGTATATTTTGACTCGCCGTCCCGCAATAGATACTTTATTATCGGCTATAAACTGAATACAGGCGGGATACAAAATATGTTCTTCTTTCTGGATTCTCGCATGTACTTTTTCAGGTGTATCATCTTCATAAATCGGCACGCACCGTTGACCTATAATAGGACCGGTATCCATTCCGCTGTCAACAAAATGCACGGTGCATCCGGTAATTTTCACTCCGTAATCATACGCCTGTCTAAACGAGTCAAGCCCCGTGAAAGCCGGCAGTAAAGACGGATGAATGTTTACTATCCTGCCTTTGTACGGGGATAGAAGATAATCTTTTACCATTCTCATAAACCCCGCGAGCACCACCAGTTCCACTTGGTTGTCTTTCAATGCGCAGGCATACTGTTTTTCTATATCAGGTTCAAGTTTGGTTTTATATCCGCCTGGATTTATATATAATGCTTTAATGCCCATTTTTTTTGCCCGCTCAAGAATATAAGCGTCGGGATTATCGGAAATCACCACTGAAACGGTAACTCCTTTTAAATCGCCCCGCTCTATAGCGTCGGCAACTGCCTGAAAATTTGAACCGTTACCTGAGCCGAGAACACCTATTTTCATAATTTAACTTTCCTTATATTTTATTCTTCACTGGAAAACGGCTGAGCGTGTCTGGACGCAGATGAAGATGTAATGCCCCGTTTTGAATTTTTTATAAAATTAAGTATCGTATCAATTTCTTCTGAAGAATCGAGTTCCTGCAGGGATAAAACAGCTCTTTTTACGGCAAGCCTCTGTCTAAATAAAATATCGTGAGCCTTTTTTATTCTTTTTCGCTGTTCAATATTAAACCCCGCTCTTCTTAATCCGATAACATTAATGCCTGTAACTACGGCAGGACGCCCGCCACACAGCATATAAGGAGGTATATCTTTATTCACAGCGCTTAAACCTGATACCATAGCGTAGGCCCCTATCTTAGTAAACTGGTGAACAACTATGTTGCCGGATACAAAAGCATTGTCTCCCACTTCCACATACCCCGCAAGCAATGTATTGCTGGCAATGATAGTGTTGTTGCCTATACGGCAGTTATGGGCGGCATGAGAAAATCCCATAAAATAATTGCCGTTACCGATTACCGTAGCGGACTGCGCTTTAGTCCCCCTATGAATCCAGCAGTATTCCCTGAACACGTTATTATCGCCGATAATAAGATAAGACGGTTTGCCGTCAAAATCCATATCCTGAGGTTCATGCCCTAACACAACCCCCATATGGATTGTACAATTTTTGCCGATAGTTGTATAACCGGATATATTAGCGTGAGCCATAATTTTAGTGCCTTCGGCGATTTTAATTTCACCGTCTACAACAGCGTAAGGACCTATTTCAACAGAACTGTGCAGTTGAACCTTATCGCCGATAATCGCTGTTTTATGTACTTTCACAAAAATCTCCTTCTCCTTAGTTATAAAAAAATGATTATATTCAAACAATGATAAATAACAAAGAAAAAAATATGCTGTATTTTAAACTGCATTGCATCAGCTTATATATAGATTAAGACTTATTATAATACTTAACTAAAAAACCCCATCTCTTATTCGGATGGGGTTTTTTGTGAAAAATTAATTATGCGATAACCGATATAACATTAAAATTTATTCGTCGTACATAATAAAAACCGCGCATTTATTC
>JAGGZS010000153.1 GCA_021161885.1 bacterium | reverse complement strand
GGTTTACATTTAATTCAGTAAATTTCACAAACAAATCTTTAATAAATTGTTTATACTGATTATAAATAAAATCCATCTGTTCAGTATCGGACTGCACATCAACAGATATGTCTGCAAACCGCGAGAACAAATCATCTGCCACGTGCTGAACAAAAACATAATCTTTGCCTTGAAAATCTGTTCTTTCGGATAGAATAGCGGATATCTGGTCGGCTTTAATTCCGAAATATCGTGATAAATCGGAAATAGAGTTCAAATCCATTTTTAATACTGCTGTAAGGACACGAACAGCCGATGGATTACGCACAGGCGGCAGCACCATAGGCTGTCCATCTAACATCTGCTGTGAAACAACCGGGGCCCCTTCGAAATTAACATTATACGCAAGAAAAGATTTATATATCTCACTTGATGAATTAAACAAGGCGTTTTGCAGATTTTTAGCTGAATTCGATTGGGAATCAAGATAAGGCAATATGTTAAAGGCAAATGTGATTTCTGCTTTTTGTCTAGATATAGCCGTCAAATCCCCTTCAAGATCAGCATAAACCGGCACAATCCATCTTCGCAATCGCGGATTTAGCCTAACAAAATTAGCAAATGAGGGAAAAAACGGATCAAGCATATCTTCGTAATCAGGATTTTTCTCCAAGAACAATTTTAATGACGATAATCCTGAATACATGCCTTCATACATTGAGGCAAGCCGTGTAAAATCGTTATCATAGGCATAACAGGTTATATTCCATATATCTAACCACTGTTCAACCTTTTTTTCACGTTGTTCAGCGTCAAGATTATTAAAAATATTTTCGCGCGCATAGCGTTTTAATTCGTGTTCAAGTACCGCCATTATTGAATAAGCCTCTTTACCGGTTGAACTGCCGACACTTCTTAAAGTAAAAGTAAAATCTCCGGAAGCTGCTTTCTGCGGTATAATATCGTTTAAATACATTTCATACTGATTGAGCCAGTCTTGCGAATTCCTGAAAAAATGAGTTACCCCCGGCGCAATTTGCTGGCTTGGAACTATCGCGTTTATCAAAGATATATAATGGTCAATTAAAGGGGAAAGCTCTTGCTCCTTTTGAAAATAATCTGTTTTTTTAGTGTTATCAAAAACGTATTCGGCAAATGCCTGCATATCGGCTTTTCCCTTAAATTTAATTAATTCGTCTGAATATTTATCAATAATTATCCTGAACTGTCCCAAAGCTATAAGAGCTATTCGATCTGTCAAGATATCAAGCTGGCGTTCATTGGATTCATAAAAAGGAATATTTTTTCTTTGTCTAAAATCAACATAAAGCCTATCAATGTCTATCGATTCGATAAGTTGTACCGCGTATTTTAAATCTTCAAGATCGGATACAATCTTTGTTTTTGTTTGTTCGGTTACAAGTTCGGTAATTACTTTGGAAACATCGTAATTAATCAAAAACGCCTGCCAGTCAATAAAAGAATGCTCAAACATTTGTTTACCGTTAACAATTACCGGCACAAACAAATGCCCTTTCGGGGCAATTATTATTTTGGATAAATAATCGGCTATTCGATTCTTATACTCATTTAATTGCTGTTCAGATTGTTCTATATTCCATTGCGCCAACCTGTTTTTAAAGACAAACAAAGTTTGTTCACAAAAAGCTGAAAGCTCTTTTTTTATCTCCTGAGGTTCAGAGTCTTCTTTCGCCATCATCATGGATAAATCAATTACATATTTTCTCAACATTTTATCGAAAACAGATAAATCAACACCATTACCCGATTCAGCCAAATAATTATCAACAAAACTAACTGACCGCCTAAATGTTTGTTCATTATAAATTTGCGATAAATCCGCTTCGCTTATACCTAAAACACCAGCTATTTTCTCTAAACCGCTTAACCCTGATTTTAAGATTAAATTATAAACGCCTTGAGCGTCAACTTTACCTGCCGGAGGTAAAATATGACCGTTCCCCTCTATCTCTATACGGGAAACCCTTTTCTGTAATTCCGACAAAGCAATGGGACTTTCATTAATATGATTGTAACCGAGAAACGATTTATAAGCAGAATTAGTGGAATCTAAAACCGCATTTATAACCGAAGACGGCTTTTTTACGAAATACAATACATTTTTAACAAACGATATTTCCGAAGGAGTCCTTGAAAGAGGAGATAAATCGCCGTTTAAATTTATATAAACCGGAACAGCCCATCTTTTTAAACGATCGCTTACCAATGCGACAAATGGACGTTTTTCAGATACTCCGGCATCAATAACCTCAGCAAACATATCTTTATATTCAGGATATTTTTTTAAAAACTCCATTTCCATATTTAGCAGTCTGTAACTCCCTTCTTGAGCCACGGCAAGCCTATGAGAACTTATATCCAATATATATAGTTTTACATCCCATTTATCTACCCACTGCTGAGCAGATTGTTCTTTCTCTGTTTCATCGGTTATATCTTTATATATATCTTTACGCGCGTATTTTAAAAGCCTTTGTTCAACAACAGCACCAAGACTATACGCTTCCCTGCCGGTTGCGCTGCCTATACTGCGTGCAGATATTGAAAAATCGTCGTCAGCTACTTTCTGGACGATCAAATCGTCCAGATAATTTTCTAAATCAGCCAGCCAATTTTTACTATTGCGGAAAAATGATGTCCGTCCGTATTTTCTTATATCCCAATCAATTCCGCTCACATGCTCAGGATAAACAATGGCTGTTTTGAACTCCGTTAATTTATCTCTTAATTCATCTCTAAAATCGTTAAAGCGAACTGTTTCGTCTGTCTGCAAAATATCTTCTATCAACTCAACAAACGCGGGAAAAGATGAATCGCCCGAAAAATTTTCCAATTCAGCTGCATAATTAACGCTAAGGTATCTTATATAATCAAGCATAATATGCGCTACGTTATCACGCAGTTTATTATATTGGCTGTGCGAGCCGTCATAGGCAGGCAAAAATTCGCCGACATAATTTGTTAAATCAAACCGGTAATCGAATAAATCAACAATATGCCTTAATAATCGGGCATCCTCCATATCCTGCACTAAAGTATCTTTTGTTTTTTCTGAGATCAGTTCAGTTTTAACTTCAGGTTTATCCCTATTCTCCGGGGTCGGATAAAAAGGATTAGCATCTACAAAAATATACTCGAAATAACTTGAAGCGTTAATCTGTTTAGGAATAAATATATTGCTGTTTCCGACTATGGTTAGCGAACTTAAAAAATCATTTATTGTATCGCCTAACTTTTGTTCAAGACCTTTAACATTTGAAAAACCGTTTAATTCTAATAAGTTAGAATATTGATTGAGAACCTCATTGGTTAAAGCACTTACCTGCAGATTAATATTTGTTTTATCCATATTAACGACAGCAAAAGACAATATAAAATTTTTTATATAATCTTTAAAAACAGTATTCACGAATATTAATTGGTCGGATTCAATATTTCCTATACCATTATGTCGGATTACTAATCCAAAAACAAGGTGTTTGGCGGCAAGAGAATAAAACCCCTTTTTCTCAGCTGTAATATTTTCTTCGGCAGAGACTGACAAAATATCATTTACTGTTTCCTGAGTTATCCCAAAATAACGCGCAAGTTTTTTTTGCGTATCCAGTTTGTTTTCGATAACCGCATTGCCAATTTCAATAACTGACGGCGGATTACTTGGTGAATTTATAAACGGCTCGCTAAATCCATTAGGCGGTGCACTTAACACATTGTTAAACACAAAAAACGATTTGTAACTACGATTCGCAGAATCTCTTATTGCCGTCTCAAGCTCTTTCGGATACTCTAAATATCCCGTAACATTCATTGCGAAAGTAACTTCAGCCGGATACCTTTTTACGGTGCTCAAATCTCCGTCAAAATTACAATAAACCGGCACAATCCATCTTCTTAGATTAGGCTTAATCCTTCTAAACAGTGAAGATGTGTCATTGCCCCTTTGAAAAATACCGGATAGTTCAGCATTAGTGCTGAAAAACTCCTTTTCTTTTGACCTTATATTAAAAACCCCGTCAGAGACTAAAGCTAACCGTTTAAAATTTTCGTCAAAAGCGTATATTTTAATATCCCAAGAATTTATCCATTCCTGAGCTAACTTTTCGGCATTTTCATCATCCTTAAAAAAATTATTTTCAGCGTATTTTAATAACGATTTTTCCAAAACCGCCGCCAAAGAATATGCTTGCTGTCCATTGGAAGCGCCTATAGTTCGTATCGAAAAACTTAGATCGTTATTCACTGCCTTTTGTGCGATAATATCGTCCATAAACAATTCAAGTTTATCCAGCCAATGCTCTTGTTCACGGGAAAACACGGATAAGCCGTCATTGAAATATTGTTTCTTTAAATCAGATTCTATTTTTTTATATTCCGCTAAAACAGCTTTATCGATTTTATTCTCTACCTGCGAGGAATCTTCAGATAACAGCAAACTGATATGAGCGCATAAAGTTTGAATGTCTGCCGTAGCATAAACATCTTTTATGCGTGATTCGTATCGGCTTAACATTTGACGAAAAAAATCAAGCGAAGCAGCAGCTATACTAAATAAAGCTGTTTCTTTGCCGTCAGGACTGAATTCGGTATTAAACTTAAATTCATCATATTCATCTTTATAAGAAAAAATTACCGAGGTATCCAACCTGCTTAAAAAATTAGCTATATATCGAATATCATTCAGATCGGCAACTAACCTTTGCTGAGTCTGGGGCGATACAAAATCTGTTATAATTTCCTCAGCCTGTTCCGTTTCATTCATCGGGACAAAAGCTCGCAGGTTTAAATAAGTATGCTCAACTAATGTTCCGCCTTCAAGGTGTTGAGGCATAAACAAATGCCCGTTCGACAAAACATAAATCTTTTCTAAAAAGGTATTTAATAAATTTCGGGATTCATCGCTTAACTGTCCTAAGCCCGCTTGTTTTAATTTTCCGTTATATGCGTTAAAAACACGCTCCGCAAAAAAATTAAGCTGTAAGGTTATATCATAAGGTTCTATTTTTAATTCAGATAAATCCATAACATAATTTTTGACTGCATTTCGAAATTCTACATCGATAAACTGTTTAAAAACTTCATTATGGTTTACGGCGTCAAAATCTATATCACCGCTCAGCATAAACGATGAAACAAGTTTATCTGCCCGATCGTCATATATAGCCAAATCGTTTACTGCTTCGTTCCGATTAAACCCAGAAGACAAAATTGAGTTAATCTCATCTAACGAAATACCAAGATAATCCGCAAGTTCAGCTCTATTACCCTGTTTATTTGCGATTGCCGTAAGAATCAAACTATCGCGCGAAGGCAGCAGTAAAGGCGGAATCACAAGAGGCTGTCCTTTAATCATATCGTGCACTACCGGTTCTTCATCAAAACTCTCATTATAAGATAAAAACGATTTATAACCGAGCGAGCCAGACTTTTTCAATACATCAATCACATCCTTTTGATGTTTAACATAAGTTAACAGATTCATCGCGAAAGTTATTTCGCCTTTATTCCTTAAAAGCGATGACAAATCCTCGTCAAGATTACAATAGACAGGATGAAACCACCGCCTTAACCGCTCTTTAATTTTTACCGAGACCGGCAAAATAGAATCATAAACTTCATCAAAAATTTTTTCCCGCTCAGGAAATCTCTGTAGAAAATCTTTATCTTGGCTTGTTAAGCTGTACAGTCCTTCAATACCGAGAGACAATCGCGCGAAACCAACATCAAAAGCATAGACGTTCACATTCCACAAATCAATCCACTTATCCGCCGACTTTTCTCTTTCCGCCTGATCTTCTATATGAGCGTATACATTGTTCATAGCGTATTCAAAAAGCGATTGTTCCAAAATTGAAGCCAACGAGTATGCCTCCTTGCCTGTTGAAGCGCCAACACTCCTTATTGAAATGGAAAAATCACCGTTTTGGACTTTTTGTCGGATTAAATCATTAAGATAAGCCTCATAATCATCTATGAATCCATCAAACATCCTGAAAAAATGCGTTACACCGGCTTGGTGAGGCTGAGTATGGACAGCTACCGTAAGTTTTATTATTTCTGATATAAGATCGCTTTCGCGGCGAGGAAATTCAGCAAACTTTTCTATTGATGATTTTGCTTTATAACTTTTTACAAAATTAACCAAAGCAATCATATCGGAAACTTTATTATACTTAATAAGCACATCTTTATATCGTTCCGTTAAATCTAAATAGGAATCCAGCAAAATTTCAGATAAATGTTGCGTTAAAACTTTTTCTTGTAAAACAGACTGGGTATATGTGGGTAGAAGTTCTTGGTAATCATAGTAACTGTATAAATCGCCCACACCAAAATTTGAGATTATCTCTTGTGCCAGCTCAATATTTTTTATATTTTCCAACAGTTCTAATCTTTTATTATTTGATACATAAGCAAAAACCATACGGGGAGCTTTACGTTCATCAGGCAGAGGAGAAAAAGCCTGCTCGTCTAAATATATATACTCATACTGCCCATATAAATCGGCACTTGAGGCGATAAAAAACGATCCGTTTTCCGCTACGGATATCTTAGACAAAAAATCGGCTAACAATGATTTCATACTTAATGAAAGATTTTTTATATCAGGATTATTCAGTTCCTTTAATTTGCTTTGATAATTTTAAAAAATATCATCGGTAAAATTTGAGACCAACTGTTTCATATCATGTGAATTAAGGTTCATTTTAACCAGATCAATAAGTAGCCCGCGGACATAAGGTTTTAATTTTGTCTCGATAAATTTCAACTGGTTATCCGGTGAATTAAAATCGAAATTATCATCAATAAAAAATTCATCCACAAGTTCAGCGGCATGTGCCTCGACCGTAAGATTATGGGATTTTACAATCGTATCGGCAGGGACTTTTTTGTCTATTTCATCAATTATATCGGTCAACGCGTTTAGTCCGTTAACCGACGGAACGATAGACGCGAAAACACTTCTTATAAGAGTATTTGCGCGCGGGTCAAAAATCACATTATAAATAAAACGCTGCGTTTCATCCAAACCGCTGTTTGCGCTGTATGAACCGAAATAATCGATTTCAGGCAAATCGGTCAATTTGACGTAATTTTCTATTTTATTAAGCAAACCCCTTCGGCCGGTAGATGATATTGGATTTGATAATATGGATAAATGATCCATCATAGCAGGTTTGAAAAGCAAAGTAGGACCAACTCCCAATTTATTAAATATCAACCCTTCCATAAGTGAATTTTCTCCGCTTACTACCGCTGAATCGCTTGAGGCCATAAGCCGCTTAAAAACATCGCTTTGCAATGGCGGAAGGTTTATTACCAAAATATTACTGTCAGTGTCAAGGCGGTCATTATCCGCCTGCTGCAGATCAATAAATTTAAAAAATCTCTGAAGGAATTTTTTATGGTTCATATCTTTTTGCGGTTTATCAGAATAAAAAGTAAAAACTACCTGATTTTCCTTTTTTACACTTAACGCCTTCATAAAAGATGATAATTCAGCATCCGATTTTTCTGTCAGATACCTAAATGTCCAGTTCATAGAAGTTATCTTATCTATTTCAAACCCGTATAGAGATTTTAAAACCGTTTCCAACCTACCACCCGAAAATTGCGATACAGCCGTTATAATCCGGTTTCTTACAAAATCTTTACCCCTCTTTTTTAAATCTTTCACTACTTCCAGCAAATCTTCGTCTACCATAAACCCTGTCTGGATAGAATGTCTCGGAGGTGTCCCAGCGGGAGCGGGAGTTAAATAGAGATCAAAATGGTTGGCGTCCATATCTCCTACTTGCGTTCCGGCGGCAGGTATACGGACAATTACAGGTTCGGCTACCGTATCGGTAAGCTCTTTGAATCGATCATTTAATACCCGCATTCGATCAGAATTTTTCCGGTCAATCTTTGAACAAAGCTGGATGATAACAGGTTTTTTATTGGACACAATATTCAGACGGCTTACTGGTATACCGGAGGAATCCAAAGCAATATAATAACCGTTATCATAAACAGCGAACTTAAATTTTAAATTCAAACCTTTTACGGCGGATAAATATTTTTCTAATGTCCTATTAAGTTCACCATGATCGTCGGGCAGGATAACAACCGGCTCTATTCCCCTTAAATTTAACGCCTCTATATACTTCACGCTGTAATGGGCATCGCCGTGCCCAAGATACTCGGACTGAGGATCGTCAATTGTCCATGAAGAAATAAAAACCTGTGAATTTTTTAAATCTATTGGGTCGGTTTTTAACCCCATATTTTTTTCGAGTTTACTTACCTCAGATACCGTATCTATAGAAACAGAAGAATCAGGCTCTTTAGTGATTTTTATCGACTTACCCGCGGTAGAGACAACTATTGACCTGTTTTGCGGATCAATCTCAATATTACCGAATGAGAAAACATCGGTTACCATGTAATCGAACATATCCAAAGATTGACGCATATGCCCAGTATCATCAGGATACCTCAAGCGAACCGCTTTCTCAAAACCGTTACGCCATGCTTTGACTACCTCAAATATCTCGCTATATGAAAATTTTTCTAACGAATCTATTACCGCATTAAAAATAAATTCATTTCTAAACTCGTTTATTCGGTTAATGTCATCAAAACTGTATTCCGCGAAAAATGATGTTGCCCTTAACTTATCGGGATAGTTTAAAGCACCTGTCTTTTTAGAAAACAAATCTTCACGCAAAAGGACTTTAGCATACTGTTTAAAATCGTTATCCCCCACATTGCGTGGCCTGATAACTATACAGCTAATATCATTTTTTCTACACTCCTCAAAAATTCTAAGGGAATGAAACCCGCCAGCTATCAAAATAACATTATTAAGGTTTTCGCTTTTAATTACCTTGCAAGTATTTTCAAAAAGAATACTGTCCCTTTCATCCGCCACTCGATAAAAACTAATATTATTCTCAAACAAATTATTTAACAACGCCCTGTCGTCATTGGAAAGAGGCTCATTTTTCGATAATTTATTATATTTTTCTATAAATTGCGCAAAGCTGTTTTTATCTTCAGCTAAACCAAGCCAGCTGTTATATTCCGTTCTTGTTAAAGTCAAATTAAAAATATTTTCATATATTTCAAACTCTTTAGATAACTTAAATATTTTTTTTTCTTTAGCACCTTTAATAAGCGTTGAATAACAATCATTGATAAAACCGTTTAATTCCATATTCAACTGTTTATAATTCAATCCGCTTACCGCATCGGCTATTTCTATATATTTAGTTAGATAAGAATAAATTTCAGGGTTATCGGGCATATTTTCTTTTGCGAAAGAATAAAGTTTTTTGTAGAAAACAACGCTTTTAATCTTACCTGTTAAATGATTAAAAACAAGTGCCTTACATTTTCGGCTAACTTCTTTCGGACTGTTTTTATTAATATAGGCGGTAATTTTTCTTGTTTGATTATCAAGCAGTTTATAATCAAAATTTTCCTGTTTGCTAATTACATCATTAAGTTTTGACAGTTCGTCATAATTTTTTAATAAGACATAGTAATCGATTATGTGTACGGCGCAATAATCAATCAACTGCTCAAGGTTTATAGTTTTCTTTTTAAAAGCGATACATTTCTTCTCAAATTCAAATAAAAAATCGTTGTAATTTTCCTGTTTGATACAGAAAAAACCATATTTTAATTTATCAACCGCATCAGAGGAACTGCCGTACAGCGAGAAAAAATCTCTAAATTTGTTAATATTGCGTTCATATACATCCCTATCGTCAACCCCGTAAATCCGAACAGGATTTCCGCTTTGGACAGCAAAATATTCTTCGCCTGAGATAAGTCCGTTTTTCAACAATTTATCGGAATATTTTTTACGAATTTTCTCTATTGGAAAAGTCGAAAAAAAATGGGTTAATATTTCGCCTTCCGATCCTTCAACGGCAATGAGGCCGAACTGACCGGAATCCATCATATGCTCTACGATAGAAGAAATCTCTTTCTGGGCGATATAATTGCAGTGTGCATCCTCTATGAACAGAATTAATTTATCGCTTTTGCCCTCAACCGAAGATACGATGTTAAGGTTTAAGTTAGACGATTCGTTAATAATTTCCGTGTATCCGCTTGTTTTAGCGAAACCGGAAGAACAGCAAAGAAAAATCAAAAAAAAGAATACAAATTTCTTCATATAAAAAACAGCCCCTACAATTTATTTTTTTCATAACGTTTATATTAATAATATGTTATCAAAATTTTCAATATTTTTCAATTAAGCAGGATGTAATTATCGCTCAGTATTTATCTTGACCGCATAAACAAATAGTTTATAAACTTAAGATAGAAAAATATTTCACGGTTGTTCACTATCAACTTTCTGTCTCTAATGACGATATTAAAGAAAAAAAGCAAATCACACGGAGCGAATTAATGGACTATTTACAGTTAAAAAATGATAATAAACAATTAAATTACAAAGAAATAAAAGAAGGCAAACTGGTTTTAAAATCCCGCCCGCTTTTTTTCTGGTTTGATATATGCGGAATGTGCAATCTGCAATGTAAACACTGTTTATTCCATATGCAGGGACGAACGTCTAACGAAGATGTATCAGACAGAATTTATGATATAGTTATGTCAGAACTAATGCCCACAGCATACAAATGTAATCTCGGCGGGACAAATCTCGGAGAGAGCACCATCTCCAAAAAATTTTCAAGATTTATTAAGGACTGCTCAAAATATAAAGTAAAAATAAATTTAACAACTAACGGTATTTATTTAAATGACCAATGGTTACCCGAACTTCTTGAAAACCTTGAAGTAATTGGTTTTTCTATGGAAGGATTTGATGAGGAATACGAAAAAATTCGCGGTAAAAAATGGAGCGAATTTATCGCTAACAACAAAAAAATTATTGCAGGTAAAAAAGCTGCAAAAAATAATTTCCAAATTGAATGGCGTTACTGCGCACATGCCGATAATATTCACCAATTACCTGAAATGATACGGATCGCACACGATATCGGGATCGATCGTATTCAGGTAATGAATCTTGTGCCTTATATGAAAGAGCAAAAATATAAAAATCTTTTTTATCACAGGTCTTCAGCAAATAAATATTTCGATGAGGCAAGAAAAGTCGCCACTAAACTTAAATTCAACATTAATATTCCTAAAAATTTTGATACAGGCACATTTGAATTAACCAATAAAAAAATCAAGACCGCACTCCAAAAACTATAAAAATGACTAATTGCTATTATCCATGGCAAGTTTGCAGTATAAACGAACTTGGAGTAATAAAACCGTGTTGTGTTTACTGGCGTCCTATGGGTGATTTGAGAAAGAAAAATTTTGATCAAATTTGGAATGGGAAAAAATTCATAAAACTCAGAAAAACTATCAATAAAAACCCTATGCCTTTATGTTATAACTGCCGCCGCCCTTCATTTGACAGTGAGCAAAGTTTAATTTTCACTGCTTTAAAATCGGGAATTAAAGAATCTCTTCAAACTTTAGTTAAGTTTAAAAAACAAAAAATAGAATTTAAAGGGGTTTACGCAAACCAGTCCGATCCGGTTAAATAATTTAAGTTCACTGTAAAACCTTAATTTATCTTCTCATAAATTATAAAATTATATTTTACGGTTTTTTGAACATAATATTCTGATATCTTTGCCCG